>NZ_QAIU01000554.1:14600-43531 GCF_003061205.1 Pseudomonas sp. HMWF006 | reverse complement strand
GTACAGAATCATCTGGCCTTTGACCGGCTCGACCGGCAGCGACAGGTTCAGCGTCTTGAGCAGATCGCCGCTCCAGGCGCCGGCCGTCAGCACGATCTGATCGCCCTCGATCACGCCAGTTGAAGTCTGCACGCCCACCACCCGCTCGCCCTGACGCACAAACCCGCTGACTTCGCATTGCTCGTGAAGGGTCACGTTCGGCAGCGCCTGCAACGCCGCTTTCAGCGACTTGACCAGTCGCGGGTTTCTGACGTTGGCGACATCGGCCATGTAGATCGCCCGCGAAAATCCACCGCCCAGCACCGGTACCGCATCGTGTGCTGCCGAGATATCCACAGACCGCAACGGACGGTTCTCCCGTGCGGCCCAGGCCAGTGCCTCGGCTTCGTCATCCAGATCCAGCCAGTACAGGCCGGTGGTGTGCACTTCGGGATCAACGCCGGTATCGGCAAACAGGCGTT
Organism: Pseudomonas sp. HMWF006; assembly: GCF_003061205.1. NCBI lineage: Bacteria > Pseudomonadati > Pseudomonadota > Gammaproteobacteria > Pseudomonadales > Pseudomonadaceae > Pseudomonas > Pseudomonas sp. HMWF006. The sequence continues at coordinate 43,070 of NZ_QAIU01000554.1, read as the reverse complement.
CGCCCAGCTGTGGATAAAAATCCTGCGACCAGTGCGCCAGCGCGGTGACGGCCGGGCTATAGCGCCACGGGTACAGCGGAGACACGATGCCGCCACCGGCCCAGGACGATTCCTGGCCGAGGTCCGAACGATCCAGCAGCACCACGCTGCGCACTTCGGAGGCGAGGTTGTAGGCGGTCAGCAGGCCAATCACCCCGCCACCGACAATCACCACTTGCTGTTGCCTGGTCATGTTTGATCCAACCGTGAAAAAGACAGTGGGCGCAAAAGGCGCCCTTGAGAAAGTACCTCAGCGGCCCCAGCAATCCTTGGTGGTCAGCCCGGTGGTAGCGTTATTCATGCTTCTGACGCCGGTGTTGGTCAGGGTGAAATCCCCGCACTTGTCGGTCGCCATGGTAGTGCCGGCCTTGCGGGTGGCGGTCAGCAGAAAGGTCTGGTCGGTGACCGTCGGGGTGAGCGTGTAAAAGTCATTGCCCGCGCTCAGACCGGTAATGCCGGTGTAGACGTTGTTTTTGGTATAGAAACGCTCGAGGATCTGCGCCTGTTCCGAGAGCAGCGAGACCACCTCGGCGCGCCGTCCCTTTTTCAGGTATTCGGTGTAGCTCGGTGCGGCGATGGTGATGATGATCCCGATGATCGCAATCACGATCATGATTTCGATCAGGGTGAAGCCCCGGTTGACTCTGCGCATGCCTCAAACTCTCACTTACTGTATTTGTCGCCACATGATACGACGGCTGCCGCCGCCGGATTTTTCCACCAGTGTGGTGACGGTGCCACTGGAATCGTTGACGATCTTGCGGGTCGCGCCATTGATGATGGCGTTCAGGGTCGGAATGCCACCAGTGAACACCACACCACTGGAAATCGTGTCGTTGCTGTCGACCACGCCGTCGGCGTTGGTGTCGAGCACCGCGTAGTTGAGCATCTTACCGCTGAACGCATCGAGTTCGACCAGTTTGCCGCTGCCGAAACTGGCACACGGGTCAGTGGTGTCGACACTGGCCGTGGTAAACACGATGCGCCCGAGCACCAGGCTGGCCTGATTGATCACTCGCTCACCGGTCAGCACGCTGTTGTACACCAAGGGCAGATACCAGCCCTTCTCCCCAGGATATGTCGTGTCGTTCTGGCTGGTGGTGATGAACTGCCCGGTGCTGCCGGAAAACACCCCGGTGACCGCCTGCGCCTGCAAACTGCTGACCGTCAGTTGCCCGGCACCACCGTCGGCATCCCACACCGAATAAAACGCCTGCAAATCCTTGTTGGTCTTGTCGGCGGTCTCGTTGAATTTGCCGGAGCCGAAAAAAACCTGCTTGCCGCCCAGCGAGTTGTCCGCCAGCAGCGGCTGCGCCGTGATCGGCTGGGTCGGCCCGCCCGCCGTGGTGAACAACGGCTTGCCGGAAAACGCCAGGCCCCAGCTGTTGGTCGAGGTCGCGCTGAGGTCGAATTTCCACAGACGCCCTTTCAAGTCGCCGCCGTAGGCTGCCTGCACCACGTTTGACGAATTGACCTTGAGCTTCACCGACGACAGACCATTGGTGGTTTCGCTGCTGTCGATCACGATCTTCTTGATCAACGAACCGTCACGCACATCCAGCACATACAACGCCGCCACCCCGGAGTTGCTGCCGTAACCATTGGCAATGAACGCTGCCCAGCGACCGTCGGCCAAGCGTGCCACTTCCGGCCGCGCGTAGGCATAACCCAGATCATTAAAAGCGTTGGCGGTGTTTGCCGTGGCGGGCGCACTGACTTCCCACAGGGCATTGAGCACATTGCCCGCCGCAGCGTCGAACAGCTGCAAGGCATAGAAAGTCTTGCCACCAGCGCCGGTGCCGCCAATCGCCAGGGTTTTCCAGGCGCTGTTGAGTTGCGCGTCATACACGCCGACCTGCCCGTCCACCAGAAACTTTTGGCTGACGCCGTTGACGTACGCCGGGTCGGCAATCAGCCGCAGCGACGGCAGTACGCTGGACGGCATGTAGGCATAGCGCCGGGTGCCGTTGGCGGCGTTGATGACGTTGACAAAACCATCGTTGGCATTCACCACCAGGCTGGGGTTCATGTTCGCCGCCTTGGTGGTCAGGTAAGTGCTGTAGGTGCTGTCGCCCGACAGGTCGGAGGCGGTTTTGTCGCTGGGTGAAGCCAGCACCAGCGGCGAGTTGATGATGTCGCCGAGCAATACGCTGCGCACCTTCAGCCCGGTTTTGTTGGTGCCCTTGCTCCACTCCACCAGATCGCTGCCGCTGATGCCGCTGGGCAGGCCCTGACCGAGCGTGGTCTGCTGGGTCGCAGAAAAGTTGCCGTACGCCAAGGTAACGGCGGCGTTGCTGGCGGTGTGCCACGATTGATAGGTCGGTGCGGTTGCGCCCGGAACGATGGTGGTGTCGGTGGTCCACAAGGCCGCGGAGGTATTCACCGCGCCGGCCGAGGTGAAGCCGAAAGATTTGATCGTCCCGCGCCAGTCCCTGGGATCGTAGCTGGTCTGGAAATAACTGGTGCCACTGGCCAGCGTGGTGCCGCTGGTGACGCCGCTGCCACCGGAGCCGGCCTTGGAGGTGATGTCACTCAACGCCGAGGACAGTGCGCTGTTGAGGCCAGTGCCGTCGGTCGCCTGGTAATACTTGCCCTGCCCATAGCTGGCCGCATCCAGGAGCATGTCGTTGTCGGCGGTAAAACCCACGGTGTAGGTGTTCATGTTCTGCTTGGGAAAATCCACGGCGTTCCAGCTTTTGCCGGCGGCGTCAGTCCCCGATGAACGCATGTCGATGTCGAAGGCGAATTTGGCGATGTCATCCAGATACAGCGTGTCACCTTCGTCGTCGCCATTGCGGTTGTCGCCGTCATTGTTGATGCCGTCCCAGTTCGGCAGACGACTGCCGCCCAGCGGGTCATTGGTGGGAAACGTGCGATCGAAGGTCGGCAGACCATCGGTGATGACCACGCCGTAGTTTTTCTGGCAGCGGTACTGGATCGGACTGGTGTAGGTGGTCGGCGTGCTGTTGTAGTACGGCGCCATGCCGCGCATGTAGCGGGTGATTTCGTAATAGGTTTCCGCCAGCGGCGTGTTGGCCACGGCACTCAAGCCGTTGATCGACGAAATCAGCGCGTTGTAGTTGGCGTCGGCCTGGGCCTGAGTCACGCTGCCGGAGACCGGCGACAGGTCACTGATGGATCGAGCGATGTAACCACCATTGCCGGAGTTGTTGTTGGTGACCGGATTGAAGGTCGACAGTCCCATGCGCAAGGTTCGGTTGCTGGCGACCAGCGCGGAGGACACATTGCGTGCCACGTTGATCCGGTAGTCGTTGGGAATCGCTCCGGTGGTGAAGTCGCGCGTGCCGTTGCTGATCGCCAGCCCGACCACGTAGGAAATGTAATCCCCCGTGTAGCGGGTGTTGCCGCCGCCCACCGGATCAGGCAGTTTCAGACACAGCGGCGCCACGCTGTTGTTGTAAAAAGCATACGCCCCACCGGAGCATCCAGACGTTGGCAGGCTTGATAAGAACACCGGATCGCCAGTAATCGTGGGTGCATTGAGGACCGAGCACAGCCCGAGGAACGCGTTGCACTGCCTGGCCGGCGTGCGAGTGACGTTCGGATCGAACCCCGCCGCATAAATGATGCTGTTCATGCTCCCGGAATCGTCGATCAGCAGCATTACATTGGGCGGCACCGCCGCCGCACTCAAAAGTGGAGAATCGGACGGGGTGAACGCATAGGCCGGCGCAGCCAGATACAAGCCCGCCAGCATGCCCGCCAACAGTCTCCAGCAGCGCTCAATACTTCGCATAGACACTCTCCACCACACTGCGCGAAGTGCCGGCGATACCGACCGCGGTCACTCGATACAGTGTCGCCGACGTATTGCTCGGCACGTTCACCGCCGTCAGGGTGGTGCCGATGTTCTGCACGCCATAGAAGCCATTGCCGGCGGCGATCCACGTCACCCCCGAGGTCGAATTGAGCCCCGCCGCACTGACCACCGATGACTCTGCCGGCGGCGCACATTGCGCAGTACTGGCACACACGGCCAGCGAATAACTGTCGAGTTGCACCGCACTCTCGCCGATGCGCAACGCCGCCTCGGCAGTCTGGAACGATTGATTGCGCAGGCTGACACTGCCGGCCATTTTTTCCTGCAGGTTGGCACTTTGCATTGATGACAGCCCCACCAGGGTCAGCAATAACAGGAACACCAGACTGACCAGCAGCACCATGCCGCGCTGGGTGCGTCGCTGATGCAAAGAAATCCTCATTGGCCCGGCCCTCACTGCAAGCGGTTGCGCAACGCGGCAACCACGTTGAAGGTTTGATTGGCCACCCGGTTGTTCGGGTCGGTGAGGGTCAGGCTCAGGCGCACGCTGCGGATGCGCGCCGGATCGCCGGGGTTGCTGCTGTAAGAGGACGCCGCGACATCGGAGGCGGACGAGGCCAGACCGAAGGTCACGTTAAAGGCACTGACGTTATTCACCAGCACCTGCTGGGTCGGCGTGCCGCTGCCGGTGCCCATGAGGATCTGGTTGCTGCTGAAGCTGTAGATCAAGCGGCGGATCGGAAAGGCGATCTGCCCGCTCCCGGCGGCGCGCAATCCGGTGTAGGCCGTGGCGCTGTTGCGGCAATCGGAGACCACCGTCCAGGTCGGCGTGCCACCATTGCCGCCGACGTCGGCGGTGACCAGGGTCAGCTTGAGGTTGCTGTTGTCCCAACTGATCGGGGTGAGCTGTGCCGCGTTGAAATCCCCGGCCGAACTTGCATCGGTAATGCTGCCGAGGCAGCCGAACATACCGACCATGCGCAACTCCTGGATCATCTTGCTCAGCACAAAGCGTGCGTCCTCCTGCATTGCCGCCCCGGTGTTCTGGCTGACATAGGTGTTTTTCGCGGCGAGAAACGTCTGCACCACCCCCAACACCACGATCAACCCGAGTGCAAGGGCGATGAGCATTTCAATCAGGCCGAACCCCCGATTGTGATGCTTCATGGCGTGGCCACCGGGTCGACTGCGGCGCGACTGGTCAGGACGAAACTGCGCGTGGTGCCCGTGGCATTCGCGGCCCGTGAGTCATTCCAGTTGATGGTGATGGTGTACACCCGCTGATTGAGGGTGATCGTGCCGGTGGCGGTCGGCCCGCCGAAATTGATGATGTTGGTGGTGAAGTCGTAGAGGTCCTGATCGCGGGCGACGCCGAGGTTGCCCGAGGTCGGCGGCGTGCCCGTGTAATCGGCCGCGGCGTTGGCGCGGATGCGGTCCATCATGTCGTAGGCGATGAAGCTGGCCTGACTGGTCATCCGTGAACTGTCGGTGTACTTCAGCGCATTGAGTTGCACCGCTGCCGCGCCCAATATGCCGACGGTCAGAATCAGCAACGCAACCAGCACCTCGATCAGCGACATGCCCTCCTGTGCCCGTAAGCTCCCTGCCCTCATCCGCAACTTCCACCCCATTGAATTCGTCCGTTGAGACACACGTTCAGCGTCCTGCTTTGCGTTCCCAGCACGTAACTGATGACCACCGCCGTCGACGGTGCCGCCAGACCACCCAGATTGTTGAAATCCAGTGCAGTCACTCCTGAGGGTAGCGTCAGAGTCGCGCCGCTGCTCATCGCTGGAACAACCCGCAATACATTGGCCGCATTGCCAGTACTGTCGTAGACCGACAACTCGCCGGTCCACACGCTGCCACCGGCGCTCGGTCGCAGGCGCGTGGTCACGCCGCGGTCGATCGCCTCCAGTCGCGCGTAGTTGAGGGCACGCTGCAGATCGCCCATTTCGGTGTCGGCCTTGCTGCTCTGGATCGAACGGGTGAAGCCCGGCACCGCCAGGGTGAGGAGAATCACCAACACGGCGATCGCGACCAGCAACTCGGGCAGCGTGAAACCTTTTGTACGATGATTCATCCATGCCCTCCGTTGCCGTCGGCTATACCTGCCTCTACAAACTAGAACATTCAACCGGCCTGTGTCGGTTGATTTGCCGTGCCCGGCGCAAGGATTGCGCCGGGCCTCAGGCTTCAGGGAGGAAGTCGTCATGCCGCAACAGGGTTTCAGTCTGATTGAATTGCTTATGGGACTGGCGATTGGCGCAATTGTTCTGGTGCTGGTCAGTCCGGCGTTTGCCGCTTTCACCGAAGCGACTCATCGCGACCAGGCTGCGCAGTCCTTGCTCGACGGCATCCGCAATGCCCGAACACAGGCCATCACGCGCAATCAGAGCGTGGTGATTCACGGCATCAACGGCGACTGGAGTCAGGGCTGGCGGATCATTCTGGATATCAGTGGCAAGGGGCCGCAGGACAGCGACAACCCACTGCTACAGGAGCGGGCGAGTGCCCAGCGGATACCGATTGTTGGCAATTGGGCGGTCAGTCGTTACGTGCGCTTCAGCAGTCTGGGGCAACCGCTGATGCCCGGGCGGGCGTTTCAGGCAGGGACGTTACATCTGTGTTCGGCACACGAACCGGTCAGCCAGCTGCAGGTGGTGCTGGCGGCGACCGGTCGGGTGCGCCTGACCCGGGAGAAAGCCGGGCAGGCGCTGTGCGAGAAAACGCAAAGCGTTAAATCGAGCGGACGCGCAGCTCTTTCGGCATCGAGAAGGTGATGTTCTCTTCACGCCCGGCCAGCTCATCGGCACCGGTAGCGCCCCACGCCTGCAATTGCTGGATCACGCCGCGCACCAGCACTTCCGGCGCGGAAGCACCGGCGGTGATGCCGATACGCTCGACGCCATCGAACCAGCTTTTCTGCAGATCCTCGGCGCCGTCGATCAGGTAGGCCGGCGTGGCCATGCGCTCAGCCAGCTCACGCAGGCGATTGGAGTTGGAGCTGTTCGTGCTGCCCACCACCAACACCACGTCGCATTCGTCGGCCAGTTGCTTGACCGCGTCCTGACGGTTTTGCGTGGCGTAGCAGATGTCGTCTTTGCGCGGGCCACCAATGGACGGGAAGCGACTGCGCAGTGCGTCGATCACGCGGCTGGTGTCGTCCATCGACAGCGTGGTCTGGGTCACGAACGCGAGTTTTTCCGGATTACGCACTTGCAGTTCAGCCACGTCTTTCTCGTCTTCGACGAGGTAGATCGCGCCGCCGTTGCTGGCGTCGTACTGGCCCATGGTGCCTTCGACCTCCGGGTGACCGGCGTGGCCGATCAGGATGCACTCACGACCGTCGCGGCTGTATTTCGCAACTTCGATGTGCACCTTGGTCACCAGCGGGCACGTGGCGTCGAACACCTTCAAACCACGACCGGCGGCTTCGTTGCGCACGGCTTGGGAAACGCCGTGGGCACTGAAGATCACGATGACGTCGTCCGGCACCTGATCCAGTTCTTCGACGAAGATCGCGCCACGATTACGCAGGTCTTCGACCACGAACTTGTTGTGCACCACTTCGTGGCGTACGTAGATCGGTGGCCCGAAGACTTCCAGGGCGCGGTTGACGATTTCGATCGCCCGGTCCACACCGGCGCAGAAGCCACGGGGGTTGGCGAGTTTGATTTGCATGCTGTGCCTCGTGTCTTGCGCGCAAGAAATAACGAAAACGGTGGAAAACATTGTGGGAGCGAGCCTGTTGTGGCGAGGGGATTTATCCCCGATCGATTGCGAAGCAATCGTAAAACCAGTCAGCGCTTTCCCATTAAAGATCTCGGTGCCTGGTTTTTGGGGGCTTCGCCCCCATCGGGGATAAATCCCCTCACCACAAAGCCCACTCCCACAGTGGTTATGCGTTGTGACTTACAGCGCTTTAACGTTGATGATCTCGACGTCAAAGGTCAGCGTCTTGCCGGCGAGCGGGTGGTTGAAGTCGACGGTCACTTGCGCGTCGTCGAACTCTTTCACCACACCCGGCAGCTCAGTATTGGCCGCATCGTTGAAGATCACCAGCAGACCCGGCGACAGCTCCATGTCGGCAAACTGCGAACGCGGGATGACCTGTACGTTTTGCGGGTTCGGCTGGCCGAAGGCGTTTTCCGGCTCGACGGTCAGCGTGCGCTTGTCGCCGGCCTTGAAGCCGAACAGTGCGGCTTCGAAACCCGGCAGCAGATTGCCGTCACCGACCTTGAAGGTCGCCGGGGCTTTGTCGAAGGTGCTGTCGACCGTGTCGCCATTCTCCAGGCGCAATGCGAAGTGCAAGGTGACTTCCGTGTTCTGCCCGATGCGTTGCTCAGCCACTACCTGTTCAGTCATGAACGGCTTCTCCGGTTTTCTTCGGTTTGAACATGTCCAGTGCCAGCATTATCGCGCCAACGGTGATCGCGCTGTCGGCGAAGTTGAATGCCGGGAAGTACCAGCGGTTCTGCCAGTGCACCAGAATGAAGTCGATCACATGGCCCAGGGCAATGCGGTCATACAGATTGCCCAGCGCACCGCCCAGCACCAGCGCCAGCGCGACGGCCAGCCAAGTATCGTTGCGGCCCAGGCGTTTGAGCCAGACCACCAGCACTGCACTGACCACAATCGCGATCAGGGCGAACAGCCAGCGCTGCCAGCCGGAGCTGTCAGCCAGGAAGCTGAACGCCGCGCCGGTGTTGTAGGCCAGGGTCCAGCTGAAGTAATCGGGAATGATCACGATCTGCTGGAACATTTCGAGCTTGTTTTCGAAGTAGAACTTGCTGGCCTGGTCGATGACCAGAACCAGCAAACTCAACCAGAGCCAGCTCAACCGTCCGAAACGGCCAACGGAATCAGGCATAGTGACGAACCTCGCCGGCGCCGCTGATGTTGTCGACGCAACGACCGCAGATTTCCGGATGCTCCGGGTTCACGCCGACGTCTTCGCGGCAGTGCCAGCAACGGGCGCATTTCGCGAAGGCCGATTTGACGATCTTCAGTTTCAGGCCGCTGACTTCGGTGGTGACCGCGTCCGCCGGTGCCTGAACGAAAGGTGCCACGCTGGCAGTCGAGGTGATCAGGACAAAGCGCAGTTCGTTGCTCAGCTTGGCCAGGTCGGCGCTCAGCGCGTCTTCGGCGAACAGCGTCACTTCGGCCTGCAGGTTGCCACCGACGGCTTTGGCCGCACGCTGGATTTCCATCTCTTTGTTGACCGCAACCTTCACTTCCATAATGCGATCCCAGTAAGCGCGACCCAGCTCGAAGCCTTCCGGCAGCTCGGTCAGACCTTCATACCAGGTGTTGAGCATGACGGATTCGTTGCGCTCGCCCGGCAGGTACTGCCACAGCTCGTCGGCAGTGAACGCGAGGATCGGTGCGATCCAGCGCACCAGCGCTTCGGAGATGTGGAACAGCGCGGTCTGGCACGAGCGACGGGCCTTGCTGTCGGCGCCGGTGGTGTACTGGCGATCCTTGATGATGTCGAGGTAGAAACCACCCAGCTCCTGCACGCAGAAGTTGTGGATCTTCGAGTAGACGTTCCAGAAACGGTATTCGCCGTAGTGCTCTTGCAACTCGCGTTGCAGCAGCAGGGTACGGTCCACGGCCCAGCGATCCAGCGCCAGCATGTCTTCAGCCGGCAGCAGGTCGGTGGCCGGGTTGAAACCGGTCAGGTTGGAAAGCAGGAAGCGCGCCGTGTTACGGATGCGACGATAGGCGTCCGCACTGCGTTGCAGAATCTGCTCGGACACGGCCATTTCGCCGGAGTAGTCGGTCGACGCGACCCACAGACGCATGATGTCGGCGCCCAGGGTGTCGTTGACTTTCTGCGGCGCGATCACGTTGCCCAGCGACTTGGACATCTTGCGGCCGGACTCGTCGACGGTGAAACCGTGGGTCAGCAGCTCGCGGTATGGCGCGTGGTTGTCGATCGCGCAACCGGTCAGCAAGGACGAGTGGAACCAGCCGCGGTGCTGGTCGGAACCTTCCAGGTACAGGTCGGCGCGTGGACCGGTCTCGTGGCCCATCGGGTGCGAACCGCGCAATACGTGCCAGTGGGTGGTGCCCGAATCGAACCAGACGTCGAGGGTGTCGCTGATCTTGTCGTACAGCGGCGCTTCGTCGCCCAGCAGTTCGGCGGCGTCGAGCTTGAACCAGGCTTCGATGCCTTCGACTTCAACGCGCTTGGCCACTTCTTCCATCAGTTCGACGGTGCGTGGGTGCAGCTCGCCGCTTTCCTTGTTGAGGAAAAACGGGATCGGCACGCCCCAGTTGCGCTGACGGGAGATGCACCAGTCCGGACGGTTGGCGATCATCGAGTGCAGGCGCGCCTGGCCCCAGGCCGGAACGAACTTGGTGTCTTCGATGGCTTTGAGCGAGCGTACGCGCAGGGTGTCGCCGCTGACCGGTTCTTTGTCCATGCCGATGAACCACTGCGCGGTGGCGCGGTAGATCAGCGGGGTCTTGTGGCGCCAGCAGTGCATGTAGCTGTGTTCGATGACGGTGGTGTGCATCAGCGCACCGACTTCGGTCAGCTTGTCGACGATGGCCGGGTTGGCCTTCCAGATGAACTGGCCGCCGAAGAACTCCAGCGACGGCACGTACACGCCGTTGCTCTGCACCGGGTTAAGGATGTCGTCGTTGACCATGCCGTATTTCTTGCAGGTCACGAAGTCGTCCACGCCGTAGGCCGGGGCGGAGTGAACCACACCGGTGCCGGCGCCCAGTTCCACGTAGTCGGCCAGGTAGACTGGCGACAGGCGGTCGTAGAACGGGTGACGGAAGTTGATCAGCTCCAGCGCCGAGCCCGGCGCGATGGCCAGTACGGTGCCTTCAACGCCGTAACGGGACAGGCAGGATTCAACCAGCTCTTCAGCCAGGACCAGCAGCTTGTCGCCGATATCGACCAGGGCGTAGTTGAATTCCGGGTGTACGTTCAGCGCCTGGTTGGCCGGGATGGTCCACGGGGTGGTGGTCCAGATCACGATCGAGGCAGGCTTGCTCAGCGACGGCAGACCGAACGCGGCGGCCAGTCTGGCTTCGTCGGCGATCGGGAAGGCCACGTCGATGGTCGAGGACTTCTTGTTCTCGTACTCGACTTCAGCTTCGGCCAGGGCCGAACCGCAATCAAAGCACCAGTTCACAGGCTTCAGGCCCTTGAACACGAAACCGCCCTTGACGATTTCGGCGAGGGCGCGGATTTCACCGGCCTCGTTCTTGAAGTCCATGGTCTTGTACGGGTTGGCGAAGTCGCCCAGCACGCCGAGGCGGATGAACTCGGTCTTCTGCCCTTCGATCTGCTCGGTGGCATAGGCACGGCACAGCTCGCGGGTCTTGTCCGCGCCCAGGTTCTTGCCGTGGGTCACTTCAACCTTGTGCTCGATCGGCAGGCCGTGGCAGTCCCAACCTGGAACATACGGCGCGTCGAAACCCGACAGGGTCTTCGAGCGGATGATCATGTCCTTGAGAATCTTGTTCAGTGCGTGACCGATGTGGATCGTGCCGTTGGCGTACGGAGGGCCGTCGTGCAGGACGAACTTCGGACGATCCTTGCCAATCTCGCGCAACTTTCCGTACAGGCCAATACTGTCCCAGCGCTGCAGGATCTGCGGTTCGCGCTGTGGCAGGCCGGCCTTCATTGGGAAGGCGGTGTCCGGAAGGTTTAGCGTGGCTTTATAGTCGGTCATTTAAGGCTCTTCATTAGCGATGGGCGCTAGGTGCGGCTAGTGCACGGGCGGCGGCGACATCCGCGTTGATCGCCGTTTTCAGTGCCTCCAGGGAGGCGAAGCGCTGCTCTTCACGCAGCTTTTGGTGGAAAACCACCGTCAGACGCCGGTCATACAGATCGCCGGCAAAATCCAATAGATGAACTTCAAGGTGGGCCTTGCCATCACCTTGCACCGTGGGCCGGACGCCAATATTGGCGACGCCGGGCCAGGTCTTGCCGTCGATGTCCACATCCACCAGATAAACCCCGGTGAACGGCACGCGACGACGCTTGAGTTGAATGTTGGCAGTGGGCGTACCCAGTTGCCGGGCCAGTTTCTGGCCGTGCAGCACGCGACCGGCGATCCGGTACGGGCGACCGAGCAAGCGTTCGGCCAAGGCAAAGTCGGCGGCGGCCAACGCGTTGCGCACCTGGGTGCTGCTGACGCGAATGCCGTCCAGCTCGACGGTTTGTGCGGCTTCCACGGTAAACCCGTGGACTTGTCCGGCCTGCATCAGGAAATCGAAATCGCCGAGGCGGTCGCAACCAAAGCGGAAATCATCGCCGACTTCCAGATGCTGCACGCCGAGGCCATCGACCAGGATGGTATCGACGAACTCACTGGCGCTGAGCTTGCTCAACCGCTGGTTGAACGCCAGGCACAGGACCCGGTCGACGCCTTCGGCGGCCAGCAGTTGCAGCTTGTCGCGCAAGCGTGCCAGACGTGCCGGCGCGGTCTCGGGAGCGAAAAATTCCCGTGGCTGCGGCTCGAAAATCACCACGCAGCTGGGTACGCCCAACTCGAGCGCACGCTCACGCAGTCGGGCCAGGATAGCCTGGTGACCACGGTGAACACCGTCAAAGTTGCCAATAGTGGCGACGCAGCCCCGATGCTGGGGGCGCAAGTTGTGGAGGCCTCGAACCAGCTGCATAACGCGCTTCTTGCTCATAAAGTGGTCGATTATAACCACACCCGACGGCCGACGACAGGCGACACCGTAACGCAAAGTGATCGAGCCGACAAAACTGCCGCCTCGCGCCCGTCTTTCAAGGATGAAACCTCAGCTCAACGCCTTGCGATTGAAGTCGCGCAGACGGAAACCGAGCAGCAGCAACATGCCGAAGTACGCCACCACGCCCGCAATCACCAGAGCGCCCAGACGCAGGAAGCGCTCAAGCATGTGCCCCTGATCCCAGGCGGGCATGAAATGCATGCCGAGCAACAACACCGCCGACATGACCGCCACCGCCACCACCAGTTTGAAACCGAATTTGGCCCAGCCCGGCTGCGGCTGATACATCTGCTGTTTGCGCAATTGGTAGAACAGCAGCCCGGCGTTGAGGCAGGCACCGGCACTAATCGCCAAGGCCAGACCGGCATGGGCCAACGGACCGATCAGCATCAGGTTGAACAACTGCGTGCAGACCAGGGTGAAGATTGCGATTTTCACCGGCGTGCGGATGTTCTGTTGCGCATAAAAGCCCGGCGCCAGCACCTTGATCACGATAATCCCCAGTAAACCGACAGAATAGGCAATCAGCGCGCGCTGGGTCATCTCGGCATCGAAGCCACTGAACTGACCGTACTGGAACAATGAAACGGTCAACGGTTCGGCAAGAATGCCCAACGCCAGCGAACACGGCAGCACCAGCACGAAGCACAGGCGCAAACCCCAGTCGAGGATCCGCGAATACTCATGACGATCCTTGCTGGCGTAGGTCTTGGCCAGGGTCGGCAACAGGATTGTGCCCAGTGCCACGCCGAGTACGCCGGACGGCAACTCCATCAAACGGTCGGCGTAATACATCCACGACACCGAACCGGCCACCAGAAACGAGGCAAAAATGGTGTTGATGATCAGCGAAATCTGGCTGACCGACACGCCGAGGATGGCCGGCAGCATCTGCTTCATCACGCGCCATACACCGCTATCGCGCAGGTTCAGGCGCGGCAGCACCAGCATGCCGATCTTTTTCAGATGCGGCAGCTGATAGAGCAACTGCGCCAGACCACCGACCAGTACCGCCCAGCCAAGGGCCATGACCGGTGGATCGAAGTACGGCGTCAGGAACAGCGAGAACACGATCATGCTGACGTTGAGCAGCGTCGGCACGAAGGCCGGCACCGAGAAGCGGTTCCAGGTATTGAGGATCGCCCCGGCCAGCGACGACAGGGAGATCAGCAATATATAGGGGAACGTCACCCGCAACAGGTCGGAGGTCAGCTGGAATTTTTCCGGCGTATCGGTGAAACCGGGCGCCGTGGCCCAGATCACCCACGGTGCGGCAATCATGCCCAACGCGGTGACCAGCGCCAGCACCAGGGTCAGCAGACCTGACACGTAGGCAATGAAGGTGCGTGTCGCCTCCTCGCCCTTCTGGCTTTTGTATTCGGCCAGAATCGGCACAAAGGCTTGCGAAAACGCGCCCTCGGCAAAGATACGCCGCAACAGATTGGGCAATTTGAAGGCAATAAAGAAGGCGTCCGTTGCCATCCCGGCGCCGAATGTGCGCGCGATGAGGGTGTCGCGGACAAACCCGAGAATCCGGGAAAGCATCGTGATAGAGCTGACGGCGGCCAACGATTTGAGCAGATTCATTGAGGGAATGTGTGCCTGTCGATAAACAGCAGGCGAACAATGCGCCCACTTGTGCGATACTCCGCGCCGCAACAGCACAGAGCCAAAGCTCGCGAGTTTACAGGTCAAGCGCCGGAAATAAATATCCCGCCTCTTTATACCTACCACTTAGCGGAACGATTGAAGTGCCCTTGACAAGACTCCAACTCATCGGCATGATTCGCGGCCTATTTTGTTTGCTATTTCCTAAAAAGTCTTTCGAGGAGCTCGACGGTGGCCAACTCACCTTCCGCCAAAAAACGTGCAAAACAGGCTGAGAAGCGTCGCAGCCACAACGCCAGCCTGCGTTCCATGGTTCGTACCTACATCAAGAATGTAGTTAAAGCCATCGACGCAAAAGACGCTGAAAAAGCTCAAGCTGCATACGTTCTGGCTGTGCCAGTTATCGACCGCATGGCCGATAAAGGCATCATCCACAAGAACAAGGCTGCTCGTCATAAGAGCCGTCTGAATGGCCACGTCAAGGCACTGAAAGAAGCTGCCTAAGCGACGTAGTCATTAAAAAACCGACCTCAGGGTCGGTTTTTTATTGCCTGTAATTTGATAAACGCAGCACGAAAAAATATAGGAGCGAGCCCGCTCGCGACAGGCGCGTCAGTCAAAGCTGATCTCGACCGACACACCGCTATCGCGAGCAGGCTCGCCCCTACAGTGGCTTTGCGTTGTTATTGCTGGACCGGCACCCACGGCAGGATCGGGATGGCCGTCACCGCATTCTGCGGGCTGCCCTCGATCAGGCGATCGCTGTAGACCAGGTACACCAGCGTATTGCGCTTCTTGTCGAGGAAACGCACCACCTGCATGGTCTTGAACACCAGCGAGGTGCGCTCCTTGAATACCTCATCGCCATCCTTCAGATCACCCTTGAACTTGATCGGGCCGACCTGACGACAAGCGATCGACGCTTCGGCGCGATCTTCCGCCAGCCCCAGACCACCCTTCACCCCACCAGTCTTGGCGCGCGACAGATAGCACGTCACGCCATCGACCTTCGGATCATCGAAGGCCTCCACCACGATCCGGTCATTTGGGCCGACGAACTTGAACACCGTCGACACCTGACCGATTTCCTCGGCCGAGGCCAGCAATGGCAACGCCATCAACAGGCCCAACAATCCTTTTGCCATGCGCATCGCGTTTTCCTCAGACCAGAATCAGGTTGTCACGGTGAACCAACTCCGGCTCAGCCATGTAGCCCAGCACGCCGACAATCGCATCCGACGACTGACCGATGATTTTCTGCGCTTCCAGAGCACTGTAGTTGGCCAGACCCCGGGCGATCTCACGACCGTCAGGCGCCACGCAAACCACCATTTCGCCGCGACGGAAGCTGCCCTGCACCAGCTTCACCCCCACCGGCAACAGACTCTTGTTGCCTTGCGACAACGCCGACACCGCGCCCTCGTCCAGCACCAGCGTGCCGCGGGTTTGCAGATGCCCAGCCAGCCACTGCTTGCGCGCCGCCAGCATGCCGCGCTCAGGCGACAGCAGCGTACCAATGCGCTCGCCAGCCTTCAGGCGATCGAGCACACGCTCAAGACGCCCACCCACAATGATGGTGTGCGCACCGGAACGCGCCGCCAGCCGCGCCGCGCGCAACTTGGTCTGCATGCCGCCACGCCCCAGCGCACCGCCGGTACCGCCCGCCACTGCATCCAGGCTCGGATCATCGGCGCGCGCTTCGTAGATCAATTGCGCGTCCGGGTTGTTACGAGGATCGGCATCGAACATGCCGTCGCGATCCGTGAGAATCACCAGCAGATCCGCCTCGACCAGGTTGGCCACCAGCGCCGCCAGCGTATCGTTGTCGCCAAAACGGATTTCGTCGGTGACCACCGTGTCGTTTTCGTTGATCACCGGGATGACCTTCAGCTCGACCAGGGCGCGCAAGGTGCTGCGGGCATTCAGATAACGCTTGCGGTCGGACAGGTCGTCGTGGGTCAGGAGAATCTGCGCCGTATGCCGGCCATGCTCGGCAAAGCTTGATTCCCAAGCCTGCACCAGGCCCATCTGGCCAATCGCTGCGGCCGCCTGGAGCTCGTGCATCGCACTGGGTCGTGCGGTCCAGCCCAAGCGACTCATGCCGGCCGCCACCGCCCCGGAGGACACCAGCACCAACTCGACGCCAGCCTCATGCAAGGCCACCATCTGCTCGACCCAGACACTCATAGCCGCACGATCCAGCCCTTTGCCATCAGCTGTCAGCAAAGCGCTGCCGATCTTCACGACCCAACGCTGCGCACCTGTCACTTTGCTCCGCATCATCTTCAACCTTAGCTTGAGGACAGCGCGACCCAGCGCTGCCCGTGACGTTAATCGTGGCTATTGGTCACCAACGATCGATTTCCAGATACCAAAACGCCGCTCGATTGAGCGGCGTTCAAGTTTATCGCAACAGATCAGTCACGCACGTAAATGATTTCCGGACCGTCTTCATCATCCACATCTTCTTCGTCCCAGTCATCGTCGCCGATGTCATGGACCGACTTCACGCCGCTGCGACGCAGGGCACGCTTGTCATCCAGCGCCTGAAGCTGCGCACGGGCTTCGTCTTCGATGCGCTGATCGAGATCGGCCAGCTCTTCCTTGTAGGCAGGGTCGTTGGCCAGGCGATCGGCACGATCTTCCAGATAACGCATGATGTCGCGCGTCAGGCGCTCGGTGCCTTCTTTGGCGATGGCCGAGATCACATAGACC
The DNA here is from genome assembly GCF_003061205.1 of Pseudomonas sp. HMWF006. Classification (NCBI taxonomy): domain Bacteria; kingdom Pseudomonadati; phylum Pseudomonadota; class Gammaproteobacteria; order Pseudomonadales; family Pseudomonadaceae; genus Pseudomonas; species Pseudomonas sp. HMWF006. The sequence continues at coordinate 26,197 of NZ_QAIU01000554.1, read as the reverse complement.
GGACCTTCCCACTGCAGGCGCTCAACGATTTCCTTGACGCGCTCTTCGTGCTCCTCTTCGAGAATCTGGTCGCATTTGTTCAGCACCAGCCAGCGATCACGCTCGGCCAGCGACGGACTGAACTTGACCAGCTCGTTGACGATCACCTCAGCCGCATCCGGCGCACTGCTGTCATCCAGCGGCGCCATGTCGACGAGGTGCAGCAACAGACGGGTACGCGCCAGGTGCTTGAGGAAGCGAATGCCCAGACCAGCACCATCGGACGCACCTTCGATCAGCCCCGGAATGTCAGCGATGACGAAACTTTTCCAGCGATCGACACTGACCACACCAAGGTTCGGCACCAGGGTGGTGAACGGGTAGTCGGCGACTTTCGGCTTGGCTGCCGAAACGGAACGGATAAAGGTACTTTTACCGGCGTTAGGCAAGCCCAGCAAACCGACGTCAGCCAGCACTTTCATTTCCAGCTTCAGGTCGCGCTGCTCACCCGGCTTGCCCGGTGTAGTCTGACGCGGCGCGCGGTTGGTACTGGATTTGAAACGGGTGTTACCCAGACCGTGCCAGCCGCCCTGCACCACCATCAGTTTCTGACCCGCCTTGGTCAGGTCGCCGATGACTTCCTGAGTGGCCGAGTCGATCACGGTGGTGCCGACCGGCACGCGCAGGATCAGGTCTTCACCCTTTTTACCGGTGCAGTCGGTGCTGCCGCCGTTGGAGCCACGCTCGGCATCGAAATGCCGGGTGTAACGGTAGTCCACCAGGGTGTTGAGGTTTTCGTCGGCCATCATGTAGATGGAACCGCCGTCACCGCCGTCACCGCCGTTCGGGCCACCGTTTTCAATGAATTTTTCCCGACGGAAACTCATGCAGCCATTGCCGCCGTCACCGGCTTTTACGCGGATCGATACTTCGTCTACAAACTTCATAACTCAACGCCTCTCGCCATACGGACGAGCCGAAAAACAATCAAGACATAAGACTCTTGCAAAAATGAGCGCAGCGACCCCAAAACACGACCTGCATCGCACGCCGACAGCCCATACAAACAGTTTTGCAAGAGACTCACCCCACAAACGAAAAAGCCCCGTCGCAAGACAGGGCTCTTCCAGCGATCTCGCGATTAAGCCGCGACAACGCTCACGTAACGACGACCGAAGGCGCCTTTTACTTCAAACTTGATCACGCCTTCGATTTTCGCGAAGAGGGTGTGATCTTTACCCATGCCAACGCCGTAGCCAGCGTGGAATTGGGTGCCGCGCTGACGCACGATGATGTTGCCGGCCTTGATGACCTGGCCGCCATACATCTTCACGCCAAGGCGTTTGGCTTCTGAGTCGCGACCGTTACGGGTACTACCACCAGCTTTTTTGTGTGCCATGAGTTCAATTCTCCTAGTGAGGAATTAGGCTGTAATTAAGCCTGAATACCGGTGATTTTGATCTCGGTGTACCACTGGCGGTGGCCCATACGCTTCATGTGGTGCTTACGACGACGGAACTTGATGATGCGGACTTTATCGTGACGACCTTGGGAGATCACTTCAGCCACAACGGTAGCGCCAGCAACAACTGGAGCGCCGATATTCACGTCGTCGCCATTGGCAACCAACAGAACGCGATCAAAGGTAACGGATTCGCCGGTAGCGACTTCCAGTTTTTCGATCTTCAGGTATTCACCTGGGGCGACTTTGTATTGCTTGCCGCCAGTAACGATTACTGCATAAGACATGGTATTTCTCCGATAATCCTGCTCACCCAGCTCTTTATAAGAAGAGGTATTGGCTGGCATGGCTGCATGGGGCTGGAACGGCCCAAGTGCAATTGCGTAAGGCAGGTGCTGCCCAGGAAGTTCAGGGTGCGCGATTGTACGCAAGCTGCCGCTGCCATGCAAGTGGCCGTCCATCGCGCCTTGACAGGCCCCGGTGTGGGTCCTAGCATGCCGCGCAACCCTTCTGGAGCGACTCTCGCTGATGCAACCCCAAGCTTTCTACCGCGCGGTGGCGGACGATTTTAGCGCCGTCGACGGCATCATCAAGAAGCAACTGACGTCCCGAGTGCCGCTGGTATCGAAAATCGGCGATTACATCACTTCGGCCGGCGGCAAACGCCTGCGTCCTTTATTAGTGTTGTTGTGTGGCAAGGCCCTGGGCCGCGAAGGCGATGACCTGCGCCTGCTGGCCGCCACCATCGAATTCCTGCACACCGCAACCCTGCTGCATGACGACGTCGTCGACATGTCCGGCATGCGCCGTGGCCGTTCGACCGCCAACGCCATGTGGGGCAACGCCCCGAGCGTGCTGGTCGGCGACTTCCTGTACTCGCGCTCGTTCGAAATGATGGTCGAACTGGGCTCGATGCCGGTGATGAAGATCCTGTCCCAGGCCACACGCATCATCGCCGAAGGCGAAGTGTTGCAGTTGTCCAAGGTTCGCGACGCCAGCACTACCGAAGAAACCTACATGGAAGTCATCCGCGGCAAGACCGCGATGCTCTTCGAAGCCTCGACCCACAGCGCCGCCGCACTGGCGGGCGCGACTGCCGAGCAGAGCGAAGCCCTGCGCACCTTCGGCGATCATCTGGGCGTGGCGTTCCAACTGGTCGACGACCTGCTCGACTACAAGGGCGACGCCGAGACCCTGGGCAAGAACGTCGGTGACGATCTGGCCGAAGGCAAGCCGACCCTGCCGCTGATCTATACCATGCGCGAAGGCACGCCAGAGCAGGCGGCACTGGTGCGTCAGGCGATCCAGAAAGGCGGGATCGAAGACCTGGAAAGCATCCGCATCGCCGTGGAAGCCTCGGGTTCGCTGGACTACACCGCACAACTGGCGCGTGATTATGTGGCCCGTGCAATCAAGTGCCTCGATGCGCTGCCGGCCAGCGAGTACCGCGATGCACTGGTTGAATTGAGTGAGTTTGCGGTCGCCCGCACGCACTGATTACCGCGCAATCAAACAGCCGCAGCCTTCCCCCGAAGCCTGCGGCTTTTTGTTGCCTGCCCACCAAGCGCTAAAACCTTATACAATGTGCGACTTTTAGCGAACCACATCCCTCAAGGAGCCTTAGTGAGCACGTTGCCACCCTGCCCGAAATGCAATTCCGAATACACCTACGAAGACGGTGCCCAACTGATCTGCCCTGAGTGCGCCCACGAGTGGTCGGCCAGCGGCGAAGCTGAAGTGGCGTCCGATGATGCCGTGAAGAAGGATTCGGTTGGCAACGTCCTGCAGGATGGCGACACCATCACCGTGATCAAGGACCTGAAGGTCAAGGGCACCTCGCTGGTGGTCAAGGTCGGCACCAAGGTCAAGAACATCCGCCTGTGCGATGGCGACCACGACATCGACTGCAAGATCGACGGCATCGGCCCAATGAAGCTCAAATCCGAGTTCGTCAGAAAAGTCTGATCCGGCTGTCAGCCATCCCGCGCCCGGCGCGGGATGGTGCTTCGCCCTCCCCCCTTGCCCCTGCACGCACACGTAATAGCCAGACGCCAGCCGTTTTGACCTTACGCAATCTTTACCCGGAAAAAATCCAGATCCGCCAATAGGCACTTGCTATTTGACGAATAAGAATTATTCTCATTGAAACCTTTCAAGGAGATGAGACCCATGACTTATTTGATCGACGCCTGGCTGGATCGTCCACACCCTTACCTCAGGATCCTGCATCGGGAAACCGGAGAAGTCTGTGCGGTACTGGAAGAAGATGCCCTGCATGAGCTGCAGGATCAGGGCGATCTGGACGTCAGCAGCCTGAATTCCAGCGAACCGCTGGTGCTCAAGGAGCTGGTGCGCAATCTGTTCCTGTTCTGCTATGCCCGGGCCTTGCGCCCGACCCATGAGCTGAATCACAAGATCGAAATATGAAGCCCCAAAAAAATTGTAGGAGTGAGCCTGCTCGCGATAGTGGCATATCAGGCAACTGAGTAGTCGACTGAACAGACGCCATCGCGAGCAGGCTCACTCCTGCATTAGCCCGCCATCAATGCAGGCCTGGCATTACAGAACGTCCAGCAACTCGACGTCGAATACCAGCACGCTGTGCGGCGGGATGCTGCCAACGCCTTGCGCGCCGTAAGCCAGTTCGCTCGGCACGTACAGACGCCATTTGCTGCCGGCATTCATCAGTTGCAGGGCTTCGGTCCAGCCAGCGATCACGCCGCCGACCGGGAATTCAGCAGGCTGGCCACGCTCGTAGGAGCTGTCGAACACAGTGCCGTCGATCAGGGTGCCGTGGTAGTGAGTACGCACGGTGTCTTCACGGGATGGTTTGGCGCCTTCGCCCTGGGTCAGCACTTCGAATTGCAGGCCGGAAGCCAGGGTCGTGATGCCTTCACGCTTGGCGTTTTCAGCCAGGAAAGCCAGGCCTTCACCAGCAGCCGCTTCAGCTTTGGCCGCCGCTTCGGCTTGCATGATCTCGCGGATCACTTTGAAACTGGCGGACATTTCTTCCTGACCCACACGGCTTGGCTTGCCGCCGAACGCGTCGGTCAGACCAGCCAGGATGGCGTCCAGGCTGACACCCGGTGGCGGGTTGTCGCGCAGCTGGTCACCCAGCTGACGGCCGATGCCGTAGCTGACGCGGGTTTCGTCGGTGGACAGATTTACTTCGGACATGACACTGCTCCGCTGTGCGGACGGCCACAAGACTTGCCGTGCGTGCACAGCGCGTCCCGGCGCGCCCGGAACCAAAAGGGCGAGCAGACTAGCACAGATGCCGAACCTGTGTGTGGCAGGCCCTACAGGGCCGAGCGCCAGGCTAGCGGCACTTTCAGGCTCTCATCAACGCTGCCACCCAGGCCGCACATTTCATCGTGCACCGAGGTGTGTACAAGGTTGAACGGCAACAACGGAAAGTTATGCAGCAGATCCCGCGCATGCTCCACTGATCGCAACGTCAGCATGTTGCCTTTGAGATCACTCAACGGATACGCCGCCCCGTGCATCCGCGCTTCCAGCAGATAAATCCCGCCTTCCATGGAGATCAGGTTCAGCTCATCAACCTTCCTGGCGATGGCAAACGCATTCAGCTCTTGCAGGTTCATGAACGCACCTCACGCAGTGGCGAATCAGGACCTCTACAGGGATATGCCCGCGCGCACCAAAGCACAAGCCACAAACGACACCGCCCGTCTGTTTCGCAACAGACGGGCGGTGTTTTGGCAGTGATCAATTAATGATCAGTGCTTGGTGACCTTGTCCAGATAACCCATGGCGAACGCCGAGATCACGAAGGTCATGTGGATGATCACGTACCACATCAGGTGCTCGGGATCGACGTTCTTGGCGTCCATGAAGATGCGCAACAAGTGGATCGAGGAAATCGCCACGATCGACGCCGCCACTTTCATCTTCAGCGACGAAGAGTCCATGGTGCCCAGCCAGTTGAGCTTTTCCTTGTTGTCGTCGATGTCCAGCTGCGAGACGAAGTTTTCGTAACCGGAAATCATCACCATCACCAGCAGGCCGCCAACCAGCGCCATGTCGATCAGCGAGAGCAGCACCAGGATCAGGTCCGATTCGGCCATCGAGAACACGTTGGGAATGACGTGGAAGACTTCCTGGAAAAATTTCAGTGCCAGCGCCAGCAACCCGAGGGACAGGCCGAAGTAGATCGGCGCCAGCAGCCAGCGCGAGGCGTACATTGCGTTTTCGAAAAAGCGTTCCATTGAATCTCACACAAGGGGGGTTGTAATCGGGGGCGAGTATAACAGCCAGCTGTGACAGCCAGAAACCGCCCGGCTCGCACCTCCGATCACCGCGACCTGCGTGTGTGTGCGATTTTTTTTCTGCTACTGTCCAAACCATTGACCGCCTAGCGAAAGTGGACAGGACGACTGGAAATGGATGTGCGATTACCGTTGAAGACTGCCGGAATTTGCCTCGCTGTGCTGCTGGGTGGCTGCTCTCCCGGCGAAGAGCAAAAACCCTCGGTCAGCCTCGACGCGAAGACGGCAGCGTTCGAACACTCACTGGACGCCATTACCGACCCGAAACTCAAGGATGCCGTAACCGAACTCGGCGGCTCACTGCTGCTGCTCGAACGCGCGCGACTCAAGCTCGACAGCACCGAGCTGAAAACCGTCCACGGCGAAGACACCCTCGGCATCCTCAAGCACTACCCTTCCCCACAGGCGCTGGTCGATACGCTCATCAACGGTCTGTTCGTGCTGCACAAGGACGCCAGCTCCGATTACCTCACCGACCTGCAACCGGTATTCCCCTTCAACCTCAACGTTCCCGGTGGCTTCCCGTTTCCCCATGGCGTGGAATGGCAATCGGTGACGTTGAGCAATAAACGCGTGATCGCCTGGCAGCCGGAGTGGTCGGAAACCGACCCGGGCATTCAGCTCAGTCCTTCCAGCTCCAACGTCACCCACCCCGATGACCTGACCGTCACCTACCCGTTCATCGACGGTCTGAACGTGGACAAGAAAACCCAGCCGCAACCGGTGAGCCTGCAAGGCAAAGTCGAAGTCATCACCCCGCGCCGCCTGTTCAGCTTCAACCTGAGCCAGAAGGACGTCGGCCAGACTCGCACCGACGACAACCTCAGCGTCACCCTGCTGAAACTGGAAAAGAACTACGCCGAAGTCGAATTCAGTAACAGCCTGCCACTGGCCCCCGAGGTCCAAGGGGTGCAGCTCAATCCGTTGATCGTTCAGGCCCGCGACAGCACCGGGCAATACCTGGTGCGCGCCGGTTCGATCAACGAGAGCCCGGCACAAGTGGCCTTCTACGAGAAACAACTGGCGCATCTGCAACAGCAGAAAACCTGGAGCGAAACCCTGGAAAAACAGCTCGAGGACGACCAGCAGGCCTTCGAGCAACAGCACCCGCGCCGTTACAACAAGGTCTACTTCAACGGCCCTGTCGAGACCCTGGAAGTCAGCGTGCTCGACTTCTCATCGGCGACCGTGACCCGCAAGGCGCTGGACCTGCCGGTGCGCACGTTCAGTCAGCACACCACGGAAAAAGCCATCCAGCCGCTGGACCCGGCGGTGGTGGTCTATGACGATCTGGCGCCGAACTGGCTCACGGGCGCGAGCCTCACCGAGGAAGCGTTGAAGGCCGGCATCCGCATCCATCAGTCGGTGGAGGATCCGAGCGCTGCACGCATCGAGTTCTCTCACCGGCGGACCTTCAACGATGAGCTGCTCGGCGATGATTTCAGCCCGGGTGAAAGCCCGGTCACGTTCTTCACCGAGAAACGCAGCGGCAAACTCGATGAGCCGATCGAACTGCCGCCCGAGGCGTATCAAGTCGATCCGCTGCAGGCGACCATCACTTACGATTTGAACCTGTTCCCGGAAACCCCGGCGATTGCCGTGGGTTCGATGCCGTTGTTTCTCGCCAGCGTGGAGAAAAAATCCTACGACGCCAAGTCGCTGCCCAAAGGCCTGGAGATCAAGAACAACACGCTGGTGGTCGACCTGAAACAGTTCCCGGCCAACGCCTGGCGATTCTTTGTCAAAGACGACAGCGGCAACTACCTGAAACAGATTCTGTCGGTCAGTCATGACGCGAGTGCGGAAGGTCCGGCGCTGTTCGGCGTGCATTACTTCTATGGCCGTCCAACACACGTGGAGACCTATCAGCGAACTGAACTCAATACCGTGCAATACGGTTTTGAGGTCAAACTCGACAAGGCGCAGTTGCCCGACACTGCGCCGTGATTGCGCCTAATGGTCGAACATGCCGACCGTACGCCCACGCCCACCATTGATCTGACGGAGCTGGGCTTGCAGGTGCAGGCTCCAGATCTGCGGATCGTCGGCCAGTTCGTAACCATGCATCGTCAGGCTTTCGACGATGGTGTCGAGAATCGACTCGGCGGCGACCGGCCCATGAAACGGGCCCTGGGCCTTGATGGCGGAAGGTTGTTCACCGGCCATGCCGGCAGCGAAGAGCAAGGTCCACATGCCGTTATCGCCGGCCAACGGCTTGATGGCGCACTCGATACGGGTCACAAGACCCAGGCATTGACGGGTGAGGCAGAGGTTGCGCGACATGGCGGCGACCCTCGGTAAAGCCGGTGTTCAGCCCTCACGCGAAGGCTGTTTCGATCCAGTGATACTGTCGATGTCCTTGAGCTGAGAATAGAAGAAAAGTCTGCCGAGCAAGCCGGATAGAACCAGAAGGCGCCGAATGGTCATTGTGTGAATATTGGCGTCAGAGTAGTGGCACTTTTCCCGAAGATCACCGCAAAAACAAATGCAGGAGTGAGCCTGCTCGCGATAGCGGTGTATCAGTCAAAGCCACAGTGACTGATGAATTGCTATCGCGAGCAGGCTCACTCCTACAGTTTGCCCGGGTTAAGGCTTATGCCGGTTTGGCCTCTGCCAACGCCTCCTGCGCCAGCTCCTTCTCGGCCTCTTTCAGGTCCTCTTCGCTGATCATCTCGGCAATCACCCGCAGACGCTCCACTACCCGCGCGTTGACGCTGCCTTCGGGGAACTGACCGTCAGCATCCGGTGCACCGGCCGGTTCACCGACCAGCAGGCTCAACGCCTCGTCCGCCTGACGCACGGCGTACACGTGGAACTGCCCGGCGCGCACCGCCGCCAGGACCTTTTCGTCGAGCATCAGCGTGGCGACGTTGGCCTGCGGAATGATCGCGCCCTGCTCGCCGGTCAGCCCGCGTGCTTCGCAGAGGCGGAAGAAGCCTTCGATCTTCTCGTTGACCCCGCCGACCGCTTGTACTTCGCCAAACTGGTTGATCGAACCGGTGATCGCGAAGCACTGCTTGAGCGGGGTTTTCGACAGCGCCGAAATCAGCGTGCACGCCTCGCCCAGCGACGCACTATCACCATCGACATAACCGTAGGACTGCTCCAGGGCGATACTCGCGGAAATCGCCAACGGGAATTCCTGCGCGTAACGGCTGCCCAGATACCCGGTGAGGATCATCACGCCTTTGGAGTGGATCGGCTGGCCAAGGTTGACCTCGCGCTCGATGTCGACGATGCCGCTGCCGCCCGGGTACACCGTGGCGGAGATCCGCGCCGGCACACCGAACGCCGAATCGCCGACTTCCAGTACGGTCAGCCCGTTGCATTTGCCGACCGCTGCGCCGTCGGTGTCGATCAGGATGATCCCGGCGAGCATGTCGTCGAGAATCCGCGCCGACACCCGCCCGGTACGCGTGGCTTTGGCTTTCAGTGCGCGCTCGATATGCCCGGCGTCGGTCATTTCATCGCCGGCCAGGTGACGGATGAAATCCGCTTCGCTGACCAGTTGGAACAGATCGCCGATACGCGCCGACAAACGTCCCTGATGCTCGGCCAGCCGCGCGCTATAGGTCGCCAGACGGGCCACCGCATCGGCGGTCAGCGGCGCCATGCCTTCTTCCGACGTGCGGGTTTTCAGCAACTGGGCAAATTGCTCCAGGCTTTCGTCGACCATCGGAATGTCTTCGTCGAAATCGACCAGCACGCGGAACATCTCCTGGAAGTCCGGATCGAGATCCTGCAGCGTGTAATACAGCTGCCGCGCGCCAATGATGATGACTTTGACCTGTAGCGGAATGTGCTGCGGGTTGAGGGTCATTGTCGCGAAACGGCCCATCTCACCGAGAGGCGATTCCATTTTCAGCTTGCGCGATTGCAGGGCGCGTTTCAGCGCATCCCACACGAACGGCTCGCTGAGCATTTTTTCCGCTTCCAGAATCAGGAAACCGCCATTGGCGCGGTGCAGCGCCCCCGGACGCAACTGCCGGTAGGTGGTGTAGAGCGCCCCCTGATCAGTGGTGTATTCGATGCGGCCGAACAGGTTTTCGTAGGTCGGGTGCGGCTCGAACACCACCGGCGCACCGCCGCTGGCCGGATGCCCGACCACCAGGCTCGGAGCGTATTGCTCTTCGAGCAGCTTGCGCGCAACGGCGTCGGTCTTGCTGTCGTCGACCAATTGCTCGACCACGGTTTTCAGCAGATACACCTGCATGGCTTGCAGGTAACCGCAGACCGCAGCGTTCTCCGCGTATTTCTCCGACAGCGGCGAGAGCAATGGCTGCAAGGCCAGGGTGATGGTTTCTTCGTTGAGCTGACGCAGTTGATTGTTCGATTCACGCTTCCACTGCGGCAGGCTGGCGAGTTCTTCGTTCAGGCGCTCCTCGAGGCCGGAGATGTCATCGTGGAAACGCTCGCGATCGGCTTCCGGCAACTGCGCGAACTCCGCCTCATCCAGCGCCTTGCCGTCGAGCATCGGGGTGAAGGCGATGTTGCTGCTGTCGCGGTACAGGGCGACGTCTTTTTCCAGGGCCAGACGCTCGATGATGTCGAGGGCCTTGTCATAGCGCTGATTGAAAGCGCGGTCGATGGCGCTTTTCTTTTGCTGGTAGGACGGGTGCTCGAACACTGCCGGAAACGTCGCCAGCAGGTTGTCGATCAGACCGTTGATGTCGCCGATGAACGAACCGGCAGTGCCCGATGGCAACTCCAGTGCGCGGGGCTCGCGCGGCTCATCGAAATTGTTCACGTAAACCCAGTCCGCCGGGGTCTGCAGGCGTTTGCCTTCGGCTTTCAGGTAGCGTTTGACGAACGAGAAGCGCCCGGTGCCGGGCTCGCCCATGACAAAGACGTTGTAACCGGGGCGTGGCATGGCCACACCGAACTGCAAGGCTTCGACCGCGCGTTCCTGGCCGAGCACACCGCGAAAGGGCTCCAGATCATTGGTGGTAGTGAAGCTGAACTGTTCAGCGGAAAACGGACGAGTCAGCGCTTCGGGCGCTATACGCAGGCTGGCAGCAACAGGATCAGGCATCGGACTTCCTTAACAATCAGGCGGGGCAGATAGCGGCATTCTGGCGCCGCCCGTGCCCCACTGGCAAGGCGCGCCATCTGCCAAAGCATAGACAACCGGCCCTCTACGCAGCAGGTTCCCTGAAACCGGGGCTATTACCGAATCTTTTGTAAAAAATCACGGAACCGTTAGAACGTGCCTAAACTCCAAACTGCGCGGCTGGAACTAATACTGGCCCACTGGCTTCGTTTGGGTCTGTTTCGTACAGAGCTTGGGGGGCCAGAACCCTGTCCATTGGTATGCACACAAAGAGAACAAAGATATGAAACGGATTCTTCTCGGTACTCTCTTCACCGCTGTATCCATCAACGCAATGGCGCAAGCCCCGGGCGGCCCGGATTGCGGTTGGGGCAACATGCTGTTCGAAGGTCAGCGTGGCACCCCGGCGCACTTCCTCGCTTCCACCACCAACGGCACTTCCGGTAACGCCACGTTCGGCATGACGTCCGGCACCAACGGTTGCTCCACCAACGCGTCGCTGACGTACGGCGGCAAATCCTGGTTCGCCATGAATGGCATGATGAACGAACTGTCCGAAGACATGGCCAAAGGCAACGGCGAAGCGCTGACGACTTATGCCGTGGTACTGGGTGTGGCGCCGGAAGACCGTGCGCACTTCGCTGCCGTCACTCACGAACACTTCCAGCAGATCTTCAGCAAGGCTGACGTGACCGCTGAAGACGTGCATACCAACACTCTGGCCGTGCTGAAATCAGACCCACGTCTGGCCAAGTACGCGACTCAGGCTTAAGCTCGACCCCGCCCGCTTCCTTCGGGAAGCGGGTTTTGTTTTTGA
>NZ_QAIU01000554.1:7130-14559 GCF_003061205.1 Pseudomonas sp. HMWF006 | reverse complement strand
ATTCATCCCCGTTCGGCTGCGAAGCCGTCGCCAAACCCGTGCATGCGCTGTATCTGATGCATTGGGAATTCAGGTTCCGGGGCCGCTTCGCAGCCCAACGGGGATGAATCCCCTCGCCACAGGGTGGAGTGATTACACCCCGATCCGGGTTTTATTTTCTTTCGACTTAAGTTGCCACCTATGCTCAAACGCCTTGCCTGGCTGGCGCTCTGTGTCTGCGCCCCGCTGTCCGCCGCGCCTCACATCGACCCTCAACGTTTGCAGCAACTGGCCAACGATCGTTTCTGGATTTCCCTCGGTCACTACGAAACCGCCAAGCTTGGCGGCTGGCGCAGCTATGTCAGTGACAAGAAGTTCTTCCTCGCGCCCGATGGCAACGAACACCCCGACCGTGAACTGGCCGCCACCGTGCAAGCGCTGTACGCCCCGGCCAGTCTCGGCGAACAACACGCGCAGTGCGTCTACCCGGCGCGCACGCGCTGGCTGAAGGCACAGCTCAATCTCAGCGATCTGCCGACGCCGGAATGCGCCGAATACAAAAAATGGTTCAAGGATGTCTCGCCGCACAGCGCGGTGATGATTTTCCCGGCGGCTTATCTCAACAGTCCTTCGTCGATGTTCGGCCACACCTTGCTGCGCATCGACCAGGCTGATGTGCAAGCCGACAAGACTTCACTGCTGAGTTATGCGATCAACTTCGGCGCCTACATCGAAGGCTCGGACAACAGCATCCTCTACGCCTGGAAAGGCTTGATGGGCGGCTATCCGGGGCTGTTCGCGCTGGTGCCCTATCAGGAAAAACTCTCCGAATACCGCAGCCTGGAAAACCGCGACTTGTGGGAGTACCGGCTGAACCTGACGCAGGAAGAAACCGCACGCATGGTCGAACATGTGTGGGAGCTGAAGCAGATCCAGTTCGACTATTTCTTCTTCGACGAAAACTGCTCGTATCGCCTGCTTGAGCTGCTGCAAGTGGCACGGCCGAGCCTGCGCCTGACCGAGCAATTCCCGTTGACCGCCATTCCCACCGACACGGTCAAAGCGGTGAAGGAAGCCGGGCTGGTGGAAAGCATCCAGTACCGCCCGTCCCGCGAGCGTGAACTGCTCAGCCGTGCCGAGCCGTTGAACAGTGACGAACAGCAATGGGTGCTGAAAGTCAGCGCCGATCAACAGGTGTTGCAGGACCCGGCGTTCAAAACGCTGCCCCGTGACCGCCAAGCATTGATCATCGACGCGGCATATCGCCTGGAGCGCTACCGCGCCAACGGTCAGGAACGCGACTCGCAACGGGCACAGCGCAGCTTCGAACTGCTGCGGGCGATCAACAAGAATCCGGCGCCGGAGCTGGACATCCCGCAACCCGGCCTGCCCGAGGACGGCCACGAATCGCGCACCTGGCAGGCCGGTCTCGGCACCCGAGGCGACCGCGCCTTCGGCGAATACGGCTTGCGCATGGCTTACCACGACCTCAACGACAACGCCGAGAGCTTCCCGCTCGGCGCGCAGATCGAGATCCTGCAGATGAAACTGCGCCAGTACGAAGGCAACCAGTGGCAGTTCCAGCAACTGGATCTGGCGACCATCCGCTCGCTGACCCCGCGCAATGAGTTGTTGCAGCCGTTGTCATGGCAAGTCACCGGCGGCCTTGAGCGTGTGCCCGGCAAGCACGATGACGAAACCCTGGTCAGCCACGTCAACGGGGGCGGTGGCGGCACCTGGCAACTGGGCGAAGACATGCTCGGCTTTGCCCTCGGCACCGTGCGCATCGAGCACAACAATGACTTCGCCGGGTTCATCACCCCGGCGGCCGGTTTCAACAGCGGCGTGCTGTGGAAAAACCCGCTGGGCAATCTCAGCCTCGAGGCCAAGGGCGATTACTTCACCAACGGCGAAGTGCGCCGCAGCCTGAGCCTGAACCAGCAGTGGGAGCTGTCACGCAACCTCGGTTTGCGTCTGAGTGCGCAGCGTGAGTTCAGCCATCTCGCCACGCCGGAAACAGAGGTCATGCTTGAAGTGAAGTGGTATCACTACTGATCTGAAGCCCGACAAATTCCCCCTGTGGGAGCGAGCCTGCTCGCTCCCACATTTGGTCTTGTGGTGTTAATGGATTTTTCACGGGGCTTCGACAGCCGTGTCATGAATCAGCTTCTAGACTTTCCCCATAAGCCGGACAACCGGCGCGGGAGAGTGCGATGTGGCGGTGTGCGGGTTTGCTGGGTGTTGTGCTGTTACTGGGCGGTTGCCAGACCACCCATGAAGATTTGATCGCCAGAGGTTATCCACCGGCCTTCGCCGATGGTTTTGACGATGGTTGCGTCAGCGGACGGCAAGCCGCCGGCTCGATCAGTGGCGAGTTTCGCAAGAACGTGCCGCGCTATCTCAAGGACAAGCAATACGCCGAAGGCTGGACCGACGGCTTTCGCCAGTGTCAGGCGATGCTGGAGAACAAGGATCGCGAAGAATATCGCAACGAGCACTGGGACGAACGCGAGCGCGCCTGGCAGCAGCAGAAAGATCAGGACGCCGGACGAGCCTATCGCTCGCAATAGGTCGTTTCCAGACATCCAGTGAAACCAAATGCCGGCGACCATGGACCAATTCCTATCACAGGAGGACACCATGAGCCGCGCTTTCGTCAACGAAGACAACGCCGCCGCGCAAGCCGATCAGCCCGTCGAACGGCAGGTCAGCGCGCAGCCCAATTACGTCACACCACAAGGCCTGGCACAGTTGCAGGCCAAAGTCGCCGACTTGCAGACCCTGCACGCCGAACAATCAGCCAAAGGCGAGCAGGCCGACAAGCAGCGTCTGGCCGATCTGGAACGGGATCTGCGCTATTTCAATCAGCGCCTGAGCAGTGCGCAGGTCGCCGCCCCTGCGACGTCTACCGACAAGGTGCAGATCGGCAGCTGGGTGACTTATGCCGACGAACACAACACCGAACGCCGAGTGCAACTGGTCGGCGAAGATCAGGCCGACGCCAGTCAGGGCCTGATCAACTGGGCCTCGCCGTTGGGCCGGGCATTGCTCGGTGCCCGGCTCAATGACGAAGTGCTGTGGCAGCGCCCCGCTGGCGATCAGATGATCGAAGTGATCCGCATCGAAGCGGGTTAAACCACGCCTTGGGCGAGCATCGCATCGGCGACTTTGACGAAGCCGGCGATGTTCGCGCCTTTGACGTAGTTGACCTGGCCGTTCTCTTCACCGTAATGCACACAGGCGTGGTGGATCGACTGCATGATCGCGTGCAGCTTGCTGTCCACCTCACCCGCCGTCCACAGCAGGCGCATGGCGTTCTGCGACATCTCCAGACCGCTCACCGCAACCCCGCCGGCGTTGGACGCCTTGCCCGGCGCAAACAGAATGCCGGCCTCGATGAAGATATCCACAGCAGCAAGCGTCGTCGGCATGTTGGCGCCTTCGGCCACGCACACGCAGCCGTTGCGCAGCAGGGTTCGCGCAGCCTCGGCGTCGAGTTCGTTCTGGGTAGCGCAAGGCAGCGCGATGTCGCAGGCCAGCAACCACGGCAGCTGCCCGGCGCGGAATTCCAGGCCAAACGCGGTCGCCAGCTCGCTGATGCGTCCGCGCTTCACGTTCTTCAACTCCAGCAATGCCAGCCATTGCTCTTCGCTCAGGCCGGACTCGCAGTACAACGTGCCTTCGGAGTCGGACAAGGAAATCACTTTGCCGCCGAGATCCATGACCTTGCGCGCCGCGTACTGGGCGACGTTGCCCGAACCGGAGATCGCCACGCGTTTGCCTTCGACGGCCTGCCCGCGGCGCTTGAGCATTTCTTCAGCGAAATACACACAACCGAAACCGGTGGCTTCCGGGCGAATCAGGCTGCCGCCGTAGGTCATGCCCTTGCCGGTCAACACGCTGGTGAACTGGTTGCTCAGGCGTTTGTACTGGCCGAACAGGAAACCGATCTCCCGCGCACCGACGCCGATATCGCCGGCCGGCACGTCGACGTCGGCGCCGATGTGGCGGTACAACTCGCTCATGAACGCCTGGCAGAAACGCATGACTTCGGCATCGCTCTTGCCCTTTGGATCGAAGTCCGAACCGCCCTTGCCGCCGCCCATGGGCAGCGAGGTCAGGGAGTTCTTGAAGGTCTGTTCGAAGGCGAGAAACTTCAGCACGCCCATATTCACCGAAGGATGGAAGCGCAAGCCGCCCTTGTACGGGCCGATGGCGCTGTTCATTTGAATACGGAAACCGCGATTGACCTGGACCTTGCCCTGATCGTCGACCCACGACACACGGAACACCACTGCGCGCTCCGGCTCGCAGATGCGCTCCAGAATGCCCGAGGTCAGGTAACGCGGATTGGCTTCGAGAAACGGCCACAGACTGCGCAAGACTTCTTCGACGGCCTGGTGGAATTCGGGTTGATCCGGGTCGCGTTTTTTCAGCCGGGCGAGGAAGGATTCGACGGATTCGATCATGGGAAAAGTCTCGGCAAATTTATTGTCGTTGGAAGCGATTGAGCCGGACTGTAGCAAACGATTTGCGCACAGGAACAGCGCAAAATGTCGCAGTTATGAAATTAAATGGTGCACAGGATATAAATCAGGCGGTTTTTTTGGGCTTTTTGCACCTGTATGGTGATTCTACATTTGAGTTATGCACCAACAGTTATACCGCCTTCGCGAGCAAGCTCGCTCCCACATTTGAAATGCGTTCCCCTGTTGGAGCGAGCTTGCTCGCGAAGGAGTCGCGACTCGGTCCCGCTGACAAAACCCGGGCAAAAAAAACGGAGCCCGAAGGCTCCGCTCTTTATGCAACCAACCCGAATCAGGCCAGTTTTTTGTGGCGTACCCGGTGTGGCTGGGCAGCCGCTTCGCCGAGGCGCTTTTTGCGGTCGGCTTCGTACTCGGTGTAGTTACCTTCGAAGAACACCGCTTGCGAGTCGTCTTCGTACGCCAGGATGTGGGTCGCGACGCGGTCCAGGAACCAGCGATCGTGAGAGATCACAATGGCAGCGCCCGGGAAGTCCAGCAGGGCTTCTTCCAGGGAACGCAGGGTTTCAACGTCGAGGTCGTTGGACGGTTCGTCGAGCAGCAGGACGTTGCCGCCCTCCTTCAGGGTCAGCGCCAGGTGCAGGCGACCGCGCTCACCACCGGACAGGTCCTTGACGAACTTCTGCTGGTCGCCACCCTTGAAGTTGAAGCGACCGACATAAGTACGCGACGGGATCTCGTAGTTGCCGATGCGGATCTGGTCGGAACCGTCGGAGATCTGCTGGAACACCGTCTTGCTGCCGTCGAGGTCTTCGCGGCTCTGGTCCACGCAGGCCAGTTGCACGGTTTCGCCGACTTCGATGCTGCCCGAATCCGGCGTTTCCTTGCCCATCAGCATGCGGAACAGGGTCGACTTACCGGCACCGTTACCACCGATCACGCCGACGATGGCGCCTTTCGGCATGGAGAACGACAGGTTGTCGATCAGCACGCGATCGCCGTAGCCCTTGGTGACGTTCTTGAATTCGATGACCTTGTCGCCCAGGCGCGGACCGGCCGGGATGTAGATCTCGTTGGTTTCCGAACGCTTCTGGAATTCCTGCGACTGCATTTCTTCGAAGCGTTGCAGACGTGCCTTGGATTTCGACTGGCGGGCCTTGGCGCCTTTGCGCACCCACTCCAGTTCTTCCTTCATGGCTTTTTCGTGAGCCGACTGCTGCTTGGATTCGGCCGCCAGACGATCGGATTTGGCTTCCAGCCAACCCGAGTAGTTACCCTCGTAAGGAATGCCCGCGCCGCGGTCGAGTTCCAGAATCCAGCCAGCAACGTTGTCCAGGAAGTAACGGTCGTGCGTGATCGCAACCACGGTACCCGGGAAGTCGTGCAGGAAGTGCTCCAGCCAGGCTACGGAGTCGGCATCCAGGTGGTTGGTCGGTTCGTCGAGCAGCAGCATGTCCGGGGCGGACAGCAGCAGACGGCACAGGGCCACACGGCGCTTTTCACCACCGGACAGGTGTTCGACTTTTGCGTCCCAGGCCGGCAGGCGCAACGCATCGGCAGCAACTTCCAGTTGACGCTCGAGGTTGTGACCATCGCTGGCCTGCAGGATCGCTTCGAGTTTGGCCTGTTCGGCAGCCAGCTTGTCGAAGTCGGCATCCGGATCGGCGTAAGCGGCGTACACCTCGTCCAGACGCGCTTGCGCATCCTTGATCACGCTGACGGCTTCCTCGACCACTTCACGCACGGTCTTGGCCGGATCCAGTTGTGGCTCTTGCGGCAGATAACCGATGTTCAAGTCCGGCATCGGACGGGCTTCGCCCTCGAACTCGGTGTCGACGCCAGCCATGATTTTCAGCAGCGTGGATTTACCCGAACCGTTGAGGCCGAGTACGCCGATCTTGGCGCCGGGGAAGAACGACAGCGAAATGTTTTTCAGGATTTCCCGCTTCGGCGGAACAACTTTGCCCAGCCGATGCATGGTGAAGACGTATTGAGCCATGGAGAACCTTGGGTCAGTGACAGATGAATGATTGGAGCGCAGGCGATGCCCGGCCAGACCGATGCGCGTCGTTCACTAGACCACTTGATGGCCATCAATGCGTGCGCGCTGAAAAAAGTCTGATTCTAGGAGCTGGAACGCTCCCGCGTAACCGGCAAAGCTACCTTAATGACCGGTGGCAGTCCAGCCGAGCGGGGCTGGCACTTCGCCACAACTCAAGGCATGCTAGCCGCCCTTTGGGCGTCCGGCTTATAGTGCACGTCGCGCCAGTCCAGCCAAATCGCAGGATTACAGCTTGTCCAACGTCACTCCGCCAGCCTCTGTGAGCAGCCTCCAACCGGCGCCCGGCTCGCCCCTGCGCGGAACATTGAAGGGCGCGCTGGCGACGCTGGTGCTTTTATTGCTGGCCTTGCTGTTCTGGCAATTGCTCGATCAACTGCGTGAAACCCAGAAAAACCAGCGTCAGTACACCATCGACTACACCGCCGATCTCGCTTCGCAGGTCAGCCTGAACATGGCGCTGAACGCGCAAATCGCCCTCAACCTGCTACCGATCGTCGAACAACCGCAATCGGCCGACGAACAGCAGGCCTTGCTGCGCAAGCTGCAGCGTTCGCTGCCGGACCTGCGCAGCATCGCGCTGCTCAGCCCTTCCGGCAGAATCATCAGCGACAGCGCCGCCAACAGTGCTGACGCCGACTACCTCACCGAACTGGTGCGCCGCAGTCATTCGCAAGCCCATTATTTCAGCAACGCCGATGACGGGTCGGTGGTGCACCTGTTACTGCATCAGGCCAGTGGCAGCTCCCGCGGCTATTGGGCACTGCGTCTGACGCCGACATTTTTCGATTCGCTGACCAAACAGAACGAAGCCGGAGCGCGGCCACTGTGGCTGGTAGAAAACCGCGTCAACCATCAGATCATCAGCCGCGACGAAGCCCTGCCCGCAGCCAAACCCGGTGTCCTG
>NZ_QAIU01000554.1:6140-7120 GCF_003061205.1 Pseudomonas sp. HMWF006 | reverse complement strand
ACACCGTGCTGACCGTGCCGCTGAGCAGCAGCGACTGGCAGTTGCGTGGTCTGTTCGATCGGCAGCGCGTACTCGAAGAACTGCTCCCGGCGTTCATCGGCAAATGCCTGTTGGGCCTGGCCTTCTCGATGTTGCCGGTGATCGCGCTGCTGAACATGCGCCGTCGCCAGCGTCAGGTGCATGAAGGGCGTCGGCGTTATCAGGATATTTTCGAAGGCACCGGCGTCGCGCTGTGTGTGCTGGACCTGTCCGGGCTCAAGCAATTCTTCGACAGGGCGCAGATTCAGACCAGCGATCAGCTCAAGGCCTGGCTCGACCAACCGGTGCAACGCCAGCAACTGCTGCAGGAATTGCGCGTCACCGAGGTCAACCAGGTGGCGCTGCAACTGCTCAACGTCAATTCCTGCGAACACGCCTGGCAGCTGTTGATTGACGGCCACCCGCACTACCACTGCGCGATCGGCAATCAGGTGCTCGACGCCGTCCTGCAGCAGCAAAAGCAGCTGGAACTGGAAGTCAAACTGCCGAACAGTAACGGCCGCGACCAGCACCTGTGGATGGTATTGCGCCTGCCGCAGGAACAGCACGACTACAAAGCGGTGATCCTCAGCATCAACGACATCACCAGCCGCAAGCTGATCGAGCTGTCGTTGCTGGAGCGCGAAGGTTTCTGGTCGGACGTGGTGCGCACCGTGCCGGATCATCTGTACGTGCAGGACGTTATCAGCCAGCGGATGATTTTCAGCAACCACCACCTCGGCCAGACCCTCGGTTACAACCGCACCGAACTGCATCAGATGGGCGAGTACTTCTGGGAAATCCTCCTGCACCCGGAAGACGCCGATTACTACCACCGTTCGCGGCAGATGCAGCGGCACGCCGGCTACAGCCAGTTGCTGCAATGCCAGTTGCGTTTCCGTCATCGTGACGGCAAGTGGCGGCGTTTCGATATTCGCGAGCAGGCGCTGGCCCGGGACAAA
>NZ_QAIU01000554.1:0-6130 GCF_003061205.1 Pseudomonas sp. HMWF006 | reverse complement strand
GGCCAAGGACATCACCGAACAGATCGAGGCCAGCGAATCCCTGCGCGATAGCGAACAGCGCTACCGCATGCTCGCCGAAAGCATCAGCGACGTGATTTTCTCCACCGACAGCAAGCTGTCGCTGAACTACGTCAGCCCGTCGGTGCAGGCAGTGCTGGGCTACGACGCCGAGTGGATTTTCCAGAACGGCTGGCAATCGACCATCGCCAACCCGCAACAGCTGAGCGGCATTTACTCCCTGATGGACCGGGTCAGCAAAGCGCTCGACAAGCCTGAACAACTGGCCGTGCTGCGCAACCAGGTGCAGACCCAGATGTTCCTGTTCGATTGCCTGCGCGCAGACGGCCGCAAGATTCCGATCGAACTGCGCCTGGTGCTGGTGTGGGACGAACACGGCGCGTTCGAAGGCGTGCTCGGCGTCGGCCGCGACATCAGCCAGCAACGCCGCGCCGAAAAAGACCTGCGCATGGCCGCTACGGTATTTGAACACTCGACGTCGGCGATCCTGATCACCGACCCCGCCGGCTACATCGTGCAGGCCAACGAAGCCTTCAGCCGGGTCAGCGGTTACGCCGTGTCGGAGGTGCTCGATCAGTTGCCGAACATGCTCACCGTCGACGAGCAACAGGACGCGCACCTGCGCTACGTGCTCAAGCAATTGCACCAGCACAGCACCTGGGAAGGCGAAGTCTGGCTCAAGCGCCGTAACGGCGAGCATTACCCGGCGTGGGTCGGCATCACTGCGGTACTCGACGATGAAGGCGACCTCGCCAGTTACGTGTGCTTCTTCAGCGACATCAGCGAGCGCAAGGCCAGCGAACAGCGGATTCACCGCCTCGCCTACTACGACGCCCTGACCCATCTGCCAAACCGCACGCTGTTCCAGGATCGCCTGCACACCGCACTGCAATCGGCCGAACGGCAGAAGTCGTGGGTGGTGCTGATGTTCCTCGACCTCGACCGTTTCAAACCGATCAACGACTCCCTCGGCCACGCCGCCGGCGACCGCATGTTGAAAGACATGGCCACGCGCCTGCTGGCCTGCGTCGACGATGACGACACCGTGGCGCGCATGGGCGGCGACGAATTCACCTTGCTGCTGCAACATCGCTCCAGCCGCGAAATGGCCTTGAACCGGGCGATTCATGTCGCCGAGCAGATCCTCGCCAGCCTGGTGCGGCCGTTTGTGCTCGAAGGTCGTGAATTCTTTGTCACCGCGAGTATCGGTATCGCCCTGAGTCCGCAGGACGGCAACGAACTCAGCCAGTTGATGAAGAACGCCGACACCGCGATGTACCACGCCAAGGAACGCGGCAAGAACAACTTCCAGTTCTACCAGGCCGACATGAACGCCAGTGCGCTGGAACGTCTGGAGCTGGAAAGCGACCTGCGCCACGCCCTCGAACAGAACGAATTCGTCCTGTATTACCAGCCGCAATTCAGCGGCGACGGCAAACGCCTGACCGGCGCTGAAGCGCTGCTGCGCTGGCGTCATCCGCGTCGCGGACTGGTGCCGCCGGGGGATTTCATTCCGGTGCTGGAAGAGCTCGGTCTGGTGGTAGACGTGGGTGACTGGGTGATCAGCGAGGCCTGCCGTCAGCTCAAGACCTGGCACCAGAGCCGGGTGCGGGTGCCGAAGGTCTCGGTGAACATTTCCGCGCGACAGTTCTCCGATGGCCAGCTCGGCACGCGGATCGCCACGATCCTGCGCGAAACCGGCCTGCCGCCGGCGTGCCTGGAGCTGGAACTGACCGAAAGTATCCTGATGCGCGAAGTCAGCGAGGCGATGCAGATTCTCGCCGGCCTGAAAAACCTCGGCCTGAGCATTGCGGTCGACGACTTCGGCACCGGTTATTCATCGTTGAACTACCTCAAGCAATTCCCGATCGACGTGCTGAAGATCGACCGTACCTTCGTCGATGGCTTGCCGTCCGGTGAACAGGACGCGCAGATTGCCCGGGCGATCATCGCCATGGCCCACAGCCTGAACCTGGCGGTGATCGCCGAGGGCGTGGAAACCCATGAGCAACTGGACTTCCTGCGCGAGCACGGTTGCGATGAGGTGCAGGGCTATCTGTTCGGCCGGCCAATGCCGGCGAGCCGGTTTGAGGCGCAGTTCAGTAACGACGCCCTTTTCATGTTCGACTGAAACCTTCGGGTGTTGCTGCTGACCTCATCGCTGGCAAGCCAGCTCCCACAGGGATGGATGGCGATCACGAAATCCTGCGGCCACTCCGGTTTCCCCGAGGACTTGCCGTGGATCAATATTCTCCGACTGAAACACAGACATTGTGGGAGCTGGCTTGCCAGCGATGGGGCCGGCAGATGCACCGCACATCTGTCATGAATGCCACTTGTCTGCGACATGATGTCGTTTCATATGCCATCCAAAACCCATTGAGTTAGAATGCCCCCCTTTTCTGCCCCCGATCCTTGAGGACCGCCATGTTCAGCCGTGATTTGACTATTGCCAAGTACGACGCCGATCTCTTTGCCGCCATGGAGCAAGAAGCTCAGCGCCAGGAAGAGCACATTGAGCTGATCGCTTCGGAAAACTACACCAGCCCTGCGGTGATGGAAGCTCAAGGCTCGGTACTGACCAACAAATACGCCGAAGGCTACCCGGGCAAGCGCTACTACGGTGGTTGCGAGTACGTCGACGTTGTTGAGCAGCTTGCAATTGATCGTGCAAAAGAGCTGTTCGGCGCCGATTACGCCAACGTTCAGCCGCACGCCGGTTCGCAAGCCAACGCCGCGGTCTACCTGGCCCTGCTGCAAGGTGGCGACACCATCCTGGGCATGAGCCTGGCCCATGGTGGTCACCTGACCCACGGCGCCAGCGTGTCGTCCTCCGGCAAGCTGTACAACGCGGTGCAGTACGGCATCGACGCCAACGGCCTGATCGACTACGACGAAGTCGAGCGTCTGGCCGTTGAGCACAAGCCGAAAATGATCGTGGCCGGTTTCTCTGCCTACTCGCAGATCCTCGACTTCCCGCGCTTCCGTGCAATCGCTGACAAAGTCGGTGCCTACCTGTTCGTCGACATGGCTCACGTAGCCGGTCTGGTCGCCGCTGGCGTCTACCCGAATCCGGTGCCTTTCGCTGACGTCGTGACCACCACCACCCACAAGACCCTGCGCGGTCCACGTGGCGGCCTGATCCTGGCGCGCGCCAACGCCGAGATCGAGAAAAAGCTGAACTCCGCAGTATTCCCGGGCGCCCAGGGTGGCCCGCTGGAGCACGTGATCGCCGCTAAAGCGATCTGCTTCAAGGAAGCGCTGCAGCCTGAGTTCAAGGCTTACCAGGAACAAGTGGTGAAGAACGCCCAGGCCATGGCCGAAGTGTTCATCGCGCGCGGTTTCGACGTAGTCTCCGGCGGTACCAAGAACCACCTGTTCCTGCTGTCGCTGATCAAGCAGGACATCTCCGGTAAAGACGCCGACGCCGCTCTGGGCAAAGCGTTCATCACCGTAAACAAAAACTCCGTGCCTAACGATCCACGCTCGCCATTCGTCACTTCCGGCCTGCGTTTCGGTACCCCGGCTGTGACCACTCGCGGCTTCAAGGAAGCAGAGTGCAAAGAGCTGGCCGGCTGGATCTGCGACATCCTGGCTGACCTGAACAACGAAGCGGTGATCGACGCCGTGCGTGAGAAAGTCAAAGCCATCTGCAAGAAACTGCCGGTGTACGGCGCTTAATTGCGACGTTAAACCCGCAGCATGAAAAAACCGGCCAGTGATGGCCGGTTTTTTTTCGCCTGCAAAAAATTTTCAAACCCGTGAATGGCTCAAGAACGCGGCATTGCCCCTGACTGGTCAGACCGGTCATGCCAATTCATCATTTTTCACTTGCGATCCCGCCAAAACCAATCCTAGACTGCGCCTGCACTGGACATACCGGTAAGACCACAATAATTAAGTCCTGAATCTGATGCGCCCCGCGCACGGCAGCCAGGACACCGACCAGGATTCCTCCCATGCTCAGATGGTGCTCGCGTTCTATCTTCCTCCAAGTGGTTCTCGGACTGGTGCTCGGCATCGTCTGCGGGCTGACCCTTCCCGAATACTCTGCTCAGCTCAAACCGCTCGGCGACGGCTTCATCAAACTGATCAAGATGCTCATCGGCCTGATCGTGTTCTGCGTGGTGGTCAGCGGCATCAGTGGCGCGGGTGATCTGAAAAAGGTCGGGCGCATCGGGCTCAAATCGGTGATCTACTTCGAAGTGCTGACCACCCTCGCGTTGGTGATCGGCCTGGTATTCGCCTTCAGCACCGGCATTGGCAGCGGCGCGAATATCCATCTTGAACAATTGTCTGCCGCCGACATGGGCGACATCGCCGAACGCGGTCAACACATACACACCACCACGCAGTTCCTGATGGATTTGATTCCGACCTCGGTGCTCGGCGCCTTCGCTGACAACAACATCCTGCAAGTGCTGCTGTTCTCGGTGTTGTTCGGCAGTGCCTTGAATCTGGTCGGTGAAGCAGCATCCGGGATCTCGCGGCTGATCAACGAACTGAGCCATGTGATTTTCCGGATCATGGGCATGATCGTGCGTCTGGCGCCAATCGGGGTGTTCGGCGCCATTGCTTTCACCACCAGCAAATACGGTCTCGATTCGCTGCAACACCTGGGCAGCCTGGTCGGCCTGTTCTACCTGACCTGCATGGCGTTCGTCAGCGTGATTCTGGGCCTGGTGATGCGTGCGTCCGGCCTGCGTCTGTGGCCGTTGCTCAAATACCTGCGCGAAGAATTGCTGATTGTCATGGGCACCGCCTCCTCCGACGCCGTGCTCCCACAAATCATGCGCAAGCTTGAACATCTCGGCATTGGCAGCTCGACGGTCGGCCTGGTGATCCCCACTGGCTACTCGTTCAACCTCGACGGTTTTTCGATCTACCTGACCCTGGCGATTGTGTTTATCGCCAACGCCACCGGCACACCACTGGCCATGACCGACTTGCTGACCATTCTGCTGGTGTCGCTGATCACCTCCAAAGGCGCCCACGGCATTCCCGGCTCGGCACTGGTGATTCTGGCGGCCACGCTGACGGCGATTCCGGCAATCCCGGTGGTCGGTCTGGTGCTGGTCCTGGCCGTGGACTGGTTCATGGGCATCGGCCGCGCACTGACCAACCTGATCGGCAACTGTGTCGCCACCGTGGCCATCGCCCGTTGGGAAAAGGACATCGACGTGCAACGCGCAAACAAAGTACTCAGCGGTCAGCAGGGCTACACCTTTCAACCGCGTAAAACAGCAACTCCGGCGCACCAGCAAGAGTTCTGATTTAACTCCTGCAGGAGCTGCCGCAGGCTGCGATCTTTTGATCTTCGTTTGCCGGCTCCTGACGGGCATATGGAGCAAGACAAGTGATTACCACATCAACCGTCGTCAACTCAGTCGTAGAAAAACTGCGCAGCGCCCTCGCCCGTGGCCAGTGGCGCTCCGGCGAGATGCTGCCGGGCCAGCGCGAACTGGCCGAGCAACTGGGCATCAGCCGCCCAAGCCTGCGCGAAGCGGTCATCGTCCTGGAAACCCTCGGCCTTGTACGCTCGATGCCGGGCAAAGGCGTGGTCGTGCTCGATGCGCAAATGAGCGACAGCCAGAATCACGACAGCGCAGTCGCCGGCGCCAGCCTCGAAGACGTGCTGCAACTGCGCTACACCCTGGAACCGTTCATCGTCGGTCTGGTGGCGCAGTCGATCAGCAGCAAGGAAGTCGGGCAACTGCGCCTGACCTTGATGGACATGCGCGAAGCGCTGGAAGCGGGCGACAGCGAAGCCGGAGTCAGCGCCTACATCGCCTTTCACGAAGAATTGTTCACCCTGACCTCCAACCCGATCTTCCAGAGCGTGGTGCAACAGACCAGCAACGCCCTCAAGCAAAGCGCCGAAGTGTTGCGCAATTCGCCCGAACACCTGGCCGAACGCCTGGAAGAAAACGAGGCGGTGGTACGCGCCATCCGCAGCAAGAACAGCGCCCAGGCCAGCGCCGAAATGCGTCGGCACATTCTGCGTGAGGGCCAGCGGATGGGTATCGAACTGAATATTCCGGATGACCACTTGAGTCGCTGACCCCAACTGGAGACAGGCCATGAACAGTTTTGCCGCAGCGTCGCCCACTCG
>NZ_QAIU01000057.1:6985-28770 GCF_003061205.1 Pseudomonas sp. HMWF006 | reverse complement strand
GTGTTTCGAAGCCGGCGAGCATCGACAGCGTGGTGCTTTTGCCCGAGCCGCTGGAGCCGAGAAAGGTCAGGAACTCGCCGTCCTTGATGTCCAGCGAGATGTTGTCCACGGCGGCAAAGTCACCGTAGTGCTTGTTCAGGTTACGCAGGCTGACCAGGGGTTTGTCGTTCTGCTGGGATGCGTCTTTGATCACGGCACTCATGTCGTACTCCTGGGCGCTCAGGCGCTGATTTCGTTGCGCCGGCGCAGGGCGGCGGCGATCACCATGACCAACACCGACAGGCCGATCAGCAGCGTCGAAGCGACGGCGATCACCGGGGTCAGGTCCTGGCGCAAAGTGGTCCACATTTTCACGGGAAGGGTTTGCAGGGTGGGGCTGGCCATCATCACGCTGAGCACCACTTCGTCCCACGAAACGAGGAAGGCGAAGAGGGCGCCGGCGACCATTCCCGGACGGATTGCCGGGAACGTCACCTTGAACACTGCTTGCAGGCGCGAGGCACCGCAGATCACCGCGGCGTCTTCAATCGACTGATCGAACAGCTTCAGCGAGTTGATGATCGAGATGATGGTAAATGGCAGCGCGACGATCACATGGCTGACGACGAAAGCGAACATCGTCCCTGTGTAACCGAGCTTGAGAAACAGCGCGTATACCGCCACGGCGATGATCACCAGCGGCACGATCATCGGCAGGGTGAACAGGCCGTAGAGCATTTCCCGGCCAGGAAAACGCCCGCGTACCAGCGCAAACGCGGTCGGCAAACCGAGGGCCACCGCGCAGATCGTGGTCAGCACGGCCACCTTGAGGCTGGCCGCCGCGGCGTTCATCCAGTCGGCGTTGGAGAAGAACTGGCCGTACCATTTCAGCGTCCAGCCCGGCGGCGGGAACACCAGCCACTGCGAGGAGCCGAACGACAACAGGACAATGAACACGATCGGCAACAGCAGGAACAGACCGATCAGTCCGGTGGTTGCATACAAGCCGAAACGCATCCGCCGGCTCATGGCATTGGGAGTCAGGAGCATCTCGGCTTACCTCGCGTTGCTGGCGCCAACCGGGGACTCCGGCTGAAGCTTCAGGTAGAAGTAGAACAGCACCAGGGTGATCGCGATCAGCAATGCGGCGCCGGCACTGGCCAGGCCCCAGTTGAGGAACGATTGCACCTGCTGAATGATGAACTCCGGCAGCATCATGTTCTGCGCCCCGCCGAGCAGCGCCGGGGTGACGTAGTAACCGAGCGACATCACGAACACCATCAACCCGCCAGACGCCAGGCCCGGCCGACACAGCGGCAGGAACACCCGGAAGAAGTTGGTCCACGGGCTGGCGCCGCAGATCGAGCCGGCCTGCAGGATCATCGGGTCGATGGCCTGCATGGTTGCCTGCAACGGCAGGACGATGAACGGGATCATGATGTAGCTCATGCCGATCACCACGCCGGTCAGGTTGTGCACCATTTCCAACGGCTGATCGATGATGCCCATGGCCATGAGCGCCTTATTGATCACCCCCGAGGCTTGCAGCAGCACCAGCCACGAATAGGTGCGGGCGAGCAGGCTGGTCCACATCGACAGCAGCACGATGTTGAGGATCCAGCGCCCCCAACCGCGTGGCACCAAAGTGATCGCCCAGGCCAGCGGAAAGCCGAGCAACAGGCTGAAAATCGTCACCAGTCCGGCCACCGAGAAGGTGTTGAGCAGCACCCGGGCGTACGCCGAGTTGGCGAACAGTTGTTCATAGTTGCCAAGGCCCGGGGTCGGTTCGAGCACGCCGCGCAACAGCAGGCCAATCAGCGGCGCAAGAAAGAACAGGCCGAGGAACAGCAGTGCCGGTACGAGGTTGCCGGCGCCGCGCCAGCGTTGTTTGAGGGACGGGGCTTGCGCCATTGCACTCGCCTTGCCTGTGGCCGGACCGGCAGCGCTCGCGGCGCTCCCGGTGGCAGTGGAGGGACGGGACGCAGTGGCCGCCATTTTCATTTGACCAGCCATTCGTTCCACCGTGTCGCGATGGCTTGACCGTTCTTGGCCCAGTACGCGAAATCAAGAGTGATCTGATCCTTAGCGTAGGCAGTCGGCAGGTTCGGGGCCAGCACCGAGTCCAGGCGCGCCACGCTGTCGACGTTGACCGGGGCGTAGGCGGTCAGGTTGGAGAAGTCGGCCTGGCCTTTGGCACTGCTGGCGTTGGCCAGGAACTTCATCGCCGCGTCCTTGTTTTTCGAGCCCTTTGGAATCACCAGAATGTCGGCCATGACCAGGTTCTGCTTCCAGCTCACGCCGACTGGCGCGCCGTCTTCCTGCAGGGCGTGGATCCGACCGTTCCAGAACTGGCCCATGCTCGCTTCACCGGAGGCCAGCAGTTGCTGCGACTGCGCGCCGCCACCCCACCAGACGATGTCTTTCTTGATGGTGTCGAGTTTCTTGAAGGCGCGATCCAGATCCAGTGGGTAGAGCTTGTCAGCCGGCACACCGTCGGCCAGCAGCGCCAGTTCGAGCACGCCGGGGCTTGGCCATTTGTACAGGGCGCGTTTGCCGGGGTAGGTCTTGGTGTCGAACAGGGCGCTCCAGTCCTGGGGCTTGTTGGCGCCGAGTTTGCCCTCGTTGTAGCCGAGGACGAAGGAGAAGAAGAACGAGCCGACGCCGTAATCACTGACGAAACGCGGGTCGATCTTGTCGCGCTGGATGACTTTGAAATCGAGGGGTTCGAGCAGGCCTTCAGCCGCTGCGCGCAGGGCGAAGTCGGCTTCGACATCGACCACATCCCACTGCACGTTGCCGCTTTCGACCATGGCCTTGAGTTTGCCGTAGTCGGTCGGACCGTCCTGCACCACGGTGATGCCGCTGGCCTTGCTGAACGGATCGGCCCACGCCTGTTTCTGCGCATCCTGGGTGCTACCGCCCCAGCTGACAAAGTTCACACTCTCGGCGGCCATCGCGGCCTGGCCGGTCACGCTCAGCAGTCCCGCAAAAAGGATTGCGGTTGCAGCTTTGTTCAACACCATTTTTACGCCCTCATTGTTGTGTTTTTGAGCGGGCTTGCGTTGTTGCCCGCCTGTCGGGAGCAGTAGACGGGCGGTTTCAGGTCGTCCGGTCTATGGAATATCATATTATGGTATTCCAAACTTTGTGCAAGCACTTTGCCTTACCGGTTATCTGTTGATTATGGATTTTTGGATGTGCTCGGCATGAGATGAAGGGTGCACTGCAGATCCAGCCCCTCACCCCAGCCCTCTCCCAATGGGAGAGGGGAAAGGGGGCCGATCGGAGGCTGTTCAAAACCTGAGTTCGGCTCGGTATCTCAGGTCGATGGATAACGGGCCAACAACTCGGTCGGCTCCCTCTCCCTCGGGGAGAGGGCTGGGGTGAGGGCCGCTTCACTCAGTGAACGGAATACTCTCGACCACTTCCAGGTCATACCCCGTCAACCCCGCATACTTCAGCGGCGGCCCAAGATGCCGCAGCTTGCCAACCCCAAGGTTCTGCAGAATCTGCGCCCCGGTGCCCACCTCCGAATAGATCCGCGATTGCGAACGACTGAACTGTCGCGGCGGCTGAGTCAGTTGTGGCACGCGCTCGAGCAACGCCTGCGACGATTCGTGATTGGCCAGCACCACCACAACCCCATGACCTTCAGCCGCGACCCGTTGCAGTGCCGCCCACAGCGTCCAGTTGCTCGGCCCGCTGTATTCGGCGCCGACCAGATCGCGCAGTGGGTCGATCACATGCACGCGCACCAGCGTCGGCTCTTCACGGCGCAGATCGCCCATGACCATCGCCATGTGCACGCCACCCTCAATGCGATCCTCAAAGGTGATCAGGCGGAAGGTGCCATGCACGGTGGGCAACTCACGTTCGCCGATGCGTTCGATGGTGTGCTCGGTGCTCAGGCGGTAGTGGATCAGGTCGGCGATGGTGCCGATCTTGATCCCGTGCTTGCGCGCGAACACTTCCAGGTCCGGGCGGCGGGCCATGGTGCCGTCGTCGTTCATCACCTCGACGATCACCGAGGCCGGGGTGAAACCGGCGAGGCGTGCCAGGTCGCAACCGGCTTCGGTGTGGCCGGCGCGGGTCAGCACGCCACCTTCCTTGGCGCGCAGCGGGAAGATGTGGCCGGGTTGCACCAGGTCTTCGGCACGGGCGTCTTTGGCCACAGCGGCCGCGACCGTACGCGCGCGATCAGCGGCGGAGATGCCGGTGGTGACGCCAATCGCCGCTTC
Source organism: Pseudomonas sp. HMWF006 (assembly GCF_003061205.1). Taxonomy (NCBI): domain Bacteria; kingdom Pseudomonadati; phylum Pseudomonadota; class Gammaproteobacteria; order Pseudomonadales; family Pseudomonadaceae; genus Pseudomonas; species Pseudomonas sp. HMWF006. The sequence continues at coordinate 24,553 of NZ_QAIU01000057.1, read as the reverse complement.
AATCGACACGGTGAACGCAGTGCTGAACACGCTGCCGTTGGCAGGCACCATTTGTTCCAGGCCCAGGCGTTGGCAATGCTCGTCGGTCAGCGTCAGGCAGATCAGCCCGCGCGCTTCGCGGGCCATGAAGCTGATCGCTTCGGGCGTGCAGCAGTCGGCGGCCAGCAGCAGGTCGCCTTCGTTTTCCCGATCTTCGTCATCGACCAGCAAGACCATTTTGCCGAGACGATACTCTTCGATGATTTCTTCGATGCTGTTGAAGGCCATGCTGGACTCTCAGGGTTCGTTGGAAATATATTGGTATACCATAATACAAAATCAACAAAGAGGTCACTATGAAGGCGTACTGGATTGCCCACGTGGATGTCGCCGATGCCGAGCACTACAGCCAATACACCCAGCGTGCGCCGCAGGCGTTCGCCGAGTTCGGTGCAAAGTTTTTAGCCCGGGGCGGGCGCAGCGAAGCGCTGGAGGGCAGGCCTACCCCTCAGCGTAGCGTGGTGATCGAGTTCGAGAGCTACGAGCAGGCGCTGGCGTGCTACCACTCGGCGGCGTATCAGGAGGCGAAACGTTATCGCGAGGAATGGGCGAGGGCGGAAATCATCATCGTCGAAGGCATCGCCCCACTCTAAGCAACACCACACCCCCTGTAGATACTCTGTTCGCGATAGCTTTTTATCAGTCAACATTTCCACCGACTGACACAGCGCAATCGCGAGCAGGCTCGCTCCTGCAAAGAACAGGCTGCGTGATCAGCGGATGAAGTGGATCTTGCCGCTGTCATCATTGCCCATGTAGATGCCATACACCCCGGCCTGACGCTCCTCGATATAACGCTCGAGGATCTGCCGGATCGCCGGGTAGTAGATCTGCTCCCACGGGATGTCTTCGGGGGCGAAGAATTTGTAGTCAAGGGTTTCCGGCCCATACTGCCCGGTAATCTCCAGCGCGATGGCGCGGAAGATGATGTACACCTCGCTGATCGTCGGCACGCTGAAAATCGAGTACGGCGAGATGATTTCCGCACGCACGCCGCTTTCTTCCCAGACTTCGCGCAGCGCCGCCTGTTCGGTGGTTTCGCCGCTTTCCATGAAGCCGGCCGGCAGCGTCCAGGTGCCCGGGCGCGGCGGGATCGCCCGTTGGCACAAGAGGTATTTGCCGTCCTGCTCGATGATGCAGCCGGCGATGATCTTCGGATTGACGTAGTGGATGTAGCCGCAGGCGCGGCACATCAGGCGCTCGTGCGTATCGCCCGGCGGCACCTGCTGACCGAGGTCAGGGCCACCGCATTTCGGGCAAAAGCTCGGGCTGAACATATCAGTGCCCTATACGCGGTTCTTTCAGCGCGATCGGCAGGGTGATGTTCGGCGTGGCGCCGGTTTCTTCCTGTTTGCGCTTGAGGTAGTCGAGGGCCACGGCTGCGGCGGCGCGTACGTGATCGACACAAGCCTGGTGCGCCGCCAGCGGATCTCCGCTCTTGATCGCCTCGACCATTTTTTCCATTTCGTGGTTACTCGCGCCGCGCCGGTTTTCCTGGGACACCGACGTCGCGCGCAGGTAGCTGATGCGCGCCTGCAACTGGCGCAGCTGCGTGGCTGCAACATGGTTGCCCGAGCCTTCGAGCAGTACGTCGTAGAAGCCCTGCACCGAGTCGATCACCTGTTGCAGTTCGCCGTCCTTGAGCGCCTTGCGGTTGTCGTCGAGGGCTTTTTCCAGGGCCTTGATGTCCTTGGCCTTGGCGCGCAGGGTGAACAGCTGGACGATCAGGCCTTCAAGCACACAGCGCAGCTCATAGATGTCGACCGCATCGGCCAGAGTGATGATCGCCACCCGTGGGCCCTTGGCATCGGCGAATTCCACCAGGCCTTCGGATTCGAGGTGACGCAAGGCTTCACGCACCGACGTGCGGCTGACACCGAGGCGGTCGCACAGATCGCGCTCCACCAGACGATCCCCTGGCATGAGCTGGAAATTCATGATCGCGCTACGCAGTTTATCCAGCACGATTTCGCGCAGGGTAACGGGGTTGCGATTGACCTTGAAGCTGTCGTCGAGTGGCTGGCGTTTCATGGGGTCCGCTCTTTAAGTTGGCTGTCCATGCCAGACGGGCATCTAAACAGCCGAGGGGTTAACTGGAGGCCTCGGCGTCGGCTTCGGCGAAGGCTTCACGGGCGAGCCGGAAACTGTCCACGGCTGCCGGGACGCCGCAATAAATACCGACCTGAAGCAGAATTTCGCGTATTTGCTCACGACTCAGGCCGTTACGCAAGGCGCCGCGCACATGCAGCTTGAGTTCATGCGGACGGTTCAGCGCCGAGATCATCGCCAGGTTGATCATGCTGCGCTCCTTGAGCGACAAGCCCTCGCGACCCCAGACATGGCCCCAGCAGTATTCAGTGACCATTTCCTGCAACGGACGGGTGAAGTCGTCGGCGTTCTCTATTGAACGCCGTACATAAGCTTCGCCGAGCACTTGCGTGCGGATCTTCAGGCCTTTTTCGTACTTTTCGTTATTCATCATTCCTCCTCACCACACCATCCCCTGTGGGAGCGAGCTTGCTCGCGAAAGCGTCATTACGTTCAACATTGATGTCGACTGACACTACGCCTTCGCGAGCAAGCTCGCTCCCACAGGGTTGTGCATTGTTGTCTCAGGCCAGGGTCGGCAACGGCCCGAGCTTGCCTTTGTGGTAGATCATCGGCGTCACCGGTTGCGCCGGCAGGATCAGGTTCTTTACCGAGCCAACGATGATCGCGTGGTCACCACCGTCGTACTCGCGCCACAATTCGCACTCGATGATCGCCGTGGCCTTGGCGAGGATCGGGTTACCGAGTTCGCTCAGGTGCCACTCTATGTTCTTGGCCTTGTCCTTGCCTTTTCCGGCGAAGGCGTAGGCCTCGGCGGTCTGGTCGGCGGACAGCAAGTGGATCGCGAATTTCTTGCTGTCGCGCAGCACCGGGTAGGTGTCGGAGGCGTAGTTGGGGCAGAACAGCACCAGTGCCGGATCAATCGACAGCGCACTGAAGGCGCTGGCGGTGATGCCGACGATGCCGCCGTCCGGGTCGAGGGTGGTGACCACCGTGACCCCGGACGGGAACGAGCTCATCACGTCTTTGTAAATGCCGGGTTCGATCATGTCGCGGTACTCCTAGCGCATCACAAACGGATCAGGCATCGGCGCCTGAGAGAGGTTGATCCACACCGTTTTCAGTTCGGTGTAGGCCAGCACCGAGTCGATGCCGCTTTCGCGTCCATAGCCACTGTTCTTGAAGCCGCCGATCGGTGCCATCGCCGACACCGCGCGGTAGGTGTTGACCCAGATGATCCCCGAACGCACGTCGCGGGCCAGGCGATGGGCGCGGCCCAGGTCGCGGGTCCAGATGCCGGCGGCAAGGCCAAACTGCGAGTCGTTGGCGATCGCCAGTGCTTCGGCTTCATCTTTGAAGCGAATCACCGAAGCCACTGGGCCGAAGACTTCTTCCTGCATGATCTTCATTGAGTTGCGGTCGCACTCGAACAGCGTCGGCTCGTAGAACCAGCCTTCACCGAGATCGGTCGGGCGCTTGCCGCCGGTGCGCAAACGCGCGCCTTCAGCGATGGCATCAGCGACCAGCCCTTCGACCACCGCCAGTTGTTGCGCGGTGGCCATCGGGCCCATCTCGCTGTGGTCCTCTTGCGGGTTGCCGATGCGAATGCGCTGAGCGCGTTCGACCAGTCGGTTGACGAATTCGTCGTAGATTTCGTCCTGCACCAACAGGCGCGAACCGGACACACAACTCTGCCCGGACGCCGCGTAGATCCCGGCAATCGCGCCGTTGATCGCGCTGTCCAGATCGGCGTCGGCGAAGATGATGTTCGGTGACTTGCCGCCCAGTTCCAGCGACAGCTTGGCAAAGTTTTCGGCGCTGCTGCGCACCACATGCCGGGCTGTGGCCGCGCCGCCGGTGAAGGCGATTTTGCGGATCAGCGGATGGCGGGTGAGGGCGGCGCCGGTGCTCGGGCCGTAACCGGTGACGACGTTGACCACGCCTGGCGGAATTCCGGCTTCGAGGGCCAGGCGTGCCAGCTCGAGGATGGTCGCCGAAGCATGTTCGGACGGCTTGATCACGATGGTGTTGCCGGCGGCGAGGGCCGGGGCCAGTTTGATCGCGGTCAGGTACAGCGGGCTGTTCCACGGAATGATCGCCGCGACTACGCCCATGGCTTCGTGCACGGTGTAGGCGAACAGATCCGGCTTATCCAGCGGCAGGGTGCCGCCTTCGAGCTTGTCGGCCAGACCGGCGGTGTAGTGGAAGAACTCCGGCAGATAGCCGACTTGGCCACGGGTTTCGCGGATCAGCTTGCCGTTGTCGCGGCTTTCCAGCTGCGCCAGTTGTTCCTTGTTCTCGGCGATCAAATCACCGAGACGCCGTAGCAGCTTGCCGCGTGCGGTGGCGGTGAGGCCGCGCCAGGCCGGGCTGTCGAAGGCCGTCTGCGCTGCTTGCACGGCGCGTTCGACGTCCGCTTCATCTGCGTCGGGCAGTTCGGCCCAGGCTTGCGCGCAAGCAGGGTTAAGGCTTTCGAAAGTCTTGCCGGAGAGGGCGTCGACCCATTCTCCGCCGATGCACATCTGGAAGCGTGCGAGTGTCATGCAACGATCCCCTTTATATGGTTTTGTCGGGCGTGTGCGTATTCGAGAAATTCCAGCAGCGTCTGGTTGACCAGGCGCGGCGACTCTACCGGCATCATATGCCGTTGCTCGGCCAGCACCGCAACCTTCGCACCGGGGATGCGTCGGGCCAGTTGCTCGGCCATTTCCGGGGTCGAACCCGGATCGAGCTCGCCAGTGGCGATCAGCGTCGGCGCCTGAATGCTGCCCAGGTCGTCGGCGCGGTACATGTCTTGGGTGGCGAACAGTTCGTAGGTGGTCAGGTAGCCTTGCGGATCATTGCCGGCCAGGGTCTGGCGGATCGCCGCGATCTGCGCCGGGTTGGCCGCTTGATATTCGCGGCTGAACCAACGCGACAGCGCCGCTTCGGCGTTGGCGTCAGGACCATGTTCGGCCGCTTGCGCGGTACGGGCGATCACGCCGGCACGCTGTTCTTCGCTGCGGTTGAACACGCTGTTCAACACCACCAGGCTTTGCAGGCGCTCCGGGTAATGCAGGGCAAAGGCCCGCGCAACCAGACCGCCCATGGAGAAACCGATCACCGCTGCCTGGGGCAGATTCAAGTGATCGAGCAACTCCAGCAACTGATCGGCGTAACCCAGCAGCGCGGTGCCGCTGGCCGGGCGCGGGCTGGCGCCATGGCCGAGCATGTCGTAGGCGATCACCCGGTATTGGCTGGACAGGCCGACAATCTGGCCGCCCCACATTTCTTTGTTCAGGCCCACGCCGTGGATCAAAACCACGGGCTGGCCTTGGCCGGTCGCCAGGTAACTGGTGCCCGCCGGGGTGAGTTCAGCGGTGAGCCGAATCATGGAGCGCTCCTGCAATGCCTTTTTATTGTGATTACTGGGCTTTTTCGGCAGCCAGTTCTTCCAGGTCGATGTAGCGGTTGCCGATGCGCGGGTGCAGGCGACCACCGTCGGCGCAACCGAGCACCACGACGATTTCGTCGGCACGCGGCGCGTCTTCGATCTGCATTTCCAGGGTGATGTAGTGCGAACGCTGGCCTTCGTCGTCCTTGTGCATCATCGGGATCTGAATCGAGGTGCCCGGACCGCCGCGCTTGTTGGTGAAGCTCAGGTAGCTCTTGGCCTTGACCGCTTCGCGGTAGTGGTTGCCGAAGCGCAGGGTGTGGATCACCGCGGAGGCGTGTTCGATCTCGCCGTCGGCACCGACCACAGCCGCTTTGCCGTAGGCCTCGATTTTTTCCGCACCGCCAATGATGCCGACCAGACGCTCGACCATCAGTGCGCCGAGGTCGGAGCAGTTGGCGCGGATCTGCGGCTTGAGGTCTTCAACGAAACCGTTGCCCACCCAAGGGTTCTTCATCACCACCGCCAGGCCGACCATGGTCACTGGCTTGTCAGCTGCCTTGCCGCCTTCGATAAAGGTTTCTTCGACATAGCTGACGATCTTGCGAATTTCGAAACTCATGAGCTGCTCCGTGGGGGATTGAGAGTGTCTGTGCGTCTGATGGTATACCATAATACCGATCGTGCAAGTCCCCTCGATGACTTTTGCCGCATCACCCCGGCGAATGGTCATGTATTCAAATCCCACAACCACCACCAACCCCTGTGGGAGCGAGCTTGCTCGCGAAGGCGGCGTAACGGTCACCCTCTTTATTGGCTGATCCACCGCTTTCGCGAGCAAGCTCGCTCCCACAGGGAAATTTATTCGTTACAGAGGGCCGCTTTCGGTTAACAAAAGATAACGTGGCGCCGATTGTCAGACGTTTCGAAAGCCCGATAGGATGAGCCAGCTTCCGAAGTGGCTCTGGATTGCGGGTTTCAGGACTATGCTTCTGACCAGCCGTCAGCGGAGCACACTTGCGGCGCCCTTGAAGGCCACATGGCCTAACAATAATAAATAGGGGAAGGTTTATGAGTCGTTGCCGCCCGCCGGCGTTACGCAACACCGCGTTGCTGGCCACAGCACTCTCGCTGCTGGGCTTTGCCACCTTGTCGGCACCTGTGAGCGCTGCCGAAGCGCCGGCCGACGTGGTTTACGCCACCGCATCAGCCAAAGCCGCGAAAAGCCTGATACTCGACGTCGTCCACGCCGGCACCCGGTTGGTGGCGGTGGGTGATCGCGGACACATTCTCTATTCCGACGATCAGGGCAAGACCTGGACCCAGGCCAAGGTGCCGACCCGGCAACTGCTGACGGCGGTGTACTTTGTCGATGACAAACACGGCTGGGCCGTCGGCCATGACGCGCAGATCCTTGCCAGCGAAGACGGCGGTCTGACCTGGAGCAAACAATTCGAAGACCTCAAACGTGAATCGCCGCTGCTCGACGTCTGGTTCAAGGACGTCAACAGCGGCATGGCCGTGGGCGCTTACGGCGCGCTGCTGGAAACCACCGACGGCGGCAAGCACTGGGAAGACGTCAGTGACCGCCTCGACAACGAAGACCAGTTCCACCTCAACGCCATTGCGGCGGTGAAGGATGCCGGGCTGTTCATCGTCGGCGAGTCGGGCAGCATGTTTCGCTCCGCCGACTGGGGCCAGACCTGGGAAAAACTCGAAGGCCCGTACGAAGGTTCGCTGTTCGGCGCGATCGGCACGGCGCAACCGCAGACCCTGCTGGCTTATGGCTTGCGCGGCAACCTCTATCGCTCCACCGACTTCGGCAGCACCTGGGAGCAGGTCGAGCTGAAAGCCGCACGCGGTGCGCTGGAATTCGGCCTGTCCGGCGCGACCCTGCTCGAAGACGGCTCGATCGTGATCGTCGGTAACGGCGGTTCGGTGATCAGCAGCAGCGACAACGGCGAAACCTTCAGCGTGTTCAACCGCCCGGATCGTATTTCGCTGTCATCGGTCACCGCTGCCGGTGACGGCAACCTGATTCTGACCGGGCAGGGCGGTGTCCACACCACGCTGCCGAACGGTGCCGAGATCAATAATAAGAAGGCGGGGCTATGACTTCCTTGATCACTCCTCAGCAGGACAAGGCGACGTTTCTCGAACGCCTGATTTTCAACAACCGCCCGGCGGTGATTCTGATCTGCCTGGTGGTGAGTATTTTCCTGTTCTGGCAGGCCACGCTGATCCGGCCGTCCACCAGTTTCGAAAAAATGATCCCGCTCAAGCATCCGTTCATCGAGAAGATGATGGAGCACCGCAACGATCTGGCGAACCTGGGCAACACCGTGCGCATTTCGGTGGAGGCCAAGGACGGCGACATCTTCTCCAAGGAGTACATGGAGACCCTGCGGCAGATCAACGACGAGGTGTTCTACATCTCCGGCGTCGACCGTTCTGGCCTCAAGTCGCTGTGGAGCCCGAGCGTACGCTGGACCGAAGTGACCGAAGAAGGTTTTGCCGGTGGCGAAGTGATCCCGCAGAGCTACAACGGTTCTCAGGACAGCCTCGACCTGCTGCGCAACAACGTGCTCAAGTCCGGGCAAGTCGGGCGTCTGGTGGCCAACGACTTCAAGTCGAGCATCGTCGATATCCCGCTGTTGGAGTCCTACCCGGACCCGGAAGACCAGGGCAAGTTGCTGGCCCTGGACTATCGCAAGTTCTCCCATGAGCTCGAAGACAAGATCCGCAACAAGTTCGAAGCGCAGAACCCCAACGTCAAGATCCACATCGTCGGTTTCGCCAAGAAGGTCGGCGACCTGATCGACGGTCTGGTGATGGTGGTGCTGTTCTTCGGCATCGCCTTCGTCATCACCCTGATCCTGCTGCTGTGGTTCACCAACTGCCTGCGCAGCACCATTGCGGTGTTGAGTACGACGCTGGTCGCGGTGGTCTGGCAGCTTGGCTTGATGCACTTCTTCGGCTTCGGACTCGACCCGTATTCGATGCTGGTGCCGTTCCTGATCTTCGCCATCGGTATTTCCCACGGCGTGCAGAAGATCAACGGTATCGCCCTGCAATCGAGTGAGGCCGACAACGCCCTGACCGCCGCGCGGCGCACCTTCCGGCAACTGTTCCTGCCGGGGATGATCGCGATTCTCGCCGACGCGGTGGGCTTCATCACGCTGCTGATCATCGACATTGGCGTGATTCGCGAACTGGCCATCGGCGCGTCAATCGGCGTGGCGGTGATCGTGTTCACCAACCTGATCCTGCTGCCGGTCGCCATTTCCTATGTCGGCATCAGCAAACGCGCCATCGCCAAGAGCAAGAAAGACGCGAACCGCGAACATCCGTTCTGGCGCCTGCTGTCGAACTTCGCCAACCCGAAAGTCGCACGCATCTCGGTGGTGCTGGCACTGATCGCGTTCGGCGGCGGCCTCTGGTACAGCCAGAACCTGAAAATCGGCGACCTCGACCAAGGCGCGCCGGAGCTGCGGCCGGACTCGCGCTACAACAAGGACAACAACTTCATCATCAACAACTATTCGACCAGTTCCGACGTGCTGGTGGTGATGGTCAAGACCAAGGCTGAAGGTTGCTCGCGCTTTGAGGCCATGGCGCCGATTGATGAGCTGATGTGGAAGATGCAGAACACCGAGGGCGTGCAGTCGGCGATCTCGCTGGTGACGGTGTCCAAGCAGATGATCAAGGGCATGAACGAGGGCAACCTGAAATGGGAAACCCTGTCACGCAACCCGGACGTACTGAACAACTCGATTGCCCGCGCCGATGGCCTGTACAACAACAGTTGCTCGCTGGCGCCAGTGCTGGTGTTCCTCAACGATCACAAGGCTGAAACCCTGGATCGCGCGGTGCATGCGGTGCAGGAATTCGCCAAGGCCAACAACAAGGACGGTCTGGAGTTCATTCTCGCGGCCGGTAACGCCGGGATCGAAGCGGCCACCAACGAAGTCATCAAGCAGGCCGAGCTGACCATCCTGATCCTGGTGTACATCTGCGTGGCGGTAATGTGCATGATCACCTTCCGTTCGTGGGCGGCGACGCTGTGCATCGTCCTGCCGCTGGTGCTGACCTCGGTACTCGGCAACGCGCTGATGGCGTTCATGGGCATTGGCGTGAAGGTCGCGACCTTGCCGGTGGTGGCACTGGGTGTGGGGATTGGCGTGGACTACGGCATCTACATCTACAGCCGCCTGGAAAGTTTCCTGCGCGCAGGGTTGCCGTTGCAGGAAGCCTATTACCAGACCCTGAAATCCACCGGTAAAGCCGTGCTGTTCACTGGTTTGTGCCTGGCCATCGGCGTGTGCACCTGGATCTTCTCGGCGATCAAGTTCCAGGCCGACATGGGGCTGATGCTGACCTTCATGCTGCTCTGGAACATGTTCGGCGCGCTGTGGCTGCTGCCGGCACTGGCGAAGTTCCTGATCAAGCCGGAGAAACTGGCGGGGCAGAAGGGCAATTCGCTGTTTGCGCATTGATCTGAAGGGCTGAAACGACAAAGCCGCAACCTTAGGGTTGCGGCTTTTTTTGTGGCTCAAGATCAACAGCCCCTCACCCTGGCCCTCTCCCGGAGGGAGAGGGGACTGACCGAGGTGTGCGGCTTGATACATCGACCTGAAACACCGAGTCGATTATGGAATCACAGCAAATCGTTCGACTTGAGATGTCGAGTCGGTTATGGATTCACAGCAGATCGTTCAAGTCGGCGTAGTTCTTAAATATCCCCCAATCGGTCCCCTCTACCTCTGGGAGAGGGCTAGGGTGAGGGCAGAAGATCTCAAGTCTTAAGTAAGTTCAGCGCCAAGCACAGCACTCAATGCGCTGCGAGCATCATCCAGTTGCACCAACGTCGCATGCCGAGCACCAAGGGCATCACGATTCTCAATCGCCGTCAAAATCGCCTTGTGCCGAGGCAACGCCAATTCATGCAGATTCGGCCGCTGATTCGAGTGCTTCAACGCCTCGGCAATCGCCACCGACAACATGTTGCACAGGTTCGCCAACAGATCATTGTGCGTCGCATCGGCAATCCGGCTGTGGAAGTCGAGGTCCGGTTGCAGCAAGGCTTCCGGTGTCGGCGCCGCTTCCATGCGCTGGTAAGCCTCACCAATCGCCGCAATGTCGGCCTCGGTCGCATGCTGGGCGGCGAGGGCGGCAGCGGCCGGTTCGATGATGCTGCGCACGCTGGTCAGCACATTGAAGAATTCGTTCTGCGGGCTGCTCTGCATCAGCCAGTGCAGCACGTCCGGGTCGAGCATGTGCCATTCGCGGCGCGCTTTGACGACGGTTCCGACCCGTGGTTTGGAATACACCAGACCCTTGGCCACCAGCACCCGTGTGGCTTCGCGCAACACCGGCCGGCTGACCGCGTATTCCTCGCAGAGCAAGGCTTCGGCGGGCAGTTTGTCGTCGGGCAAAAAGCGTCCGGAGACGATCTGCATGCCCAGTTCCTGGACAATGCGCGAGTGCATGCTTTTACGGTCGGAAGGTTTGCGGTAATCCATGGGGAGCGGGGCAATCCTGAGCGATGGAGATGCCGCGCATCATAGCAGGCACGGCACAATCTTGAGGCGGGTAAAGAACAACTGTGGGAGCGAGCTTGCTCGCGAAAGCGATGGATCAAACAACATTACAGTTGAATGTACCGCCGTCTTCGCGAGCAAGCTCGCTCCCATAGGGATTTGTGTGATCAGTGAGAATGGCGCGGCACTTCAGCCCCTCGGCAACCGACCAGGAAGTCAAAGTCGCAGCCCTGATCCGCCTGCAGCACATGGTCGATGTACAGCTGACGGTAGCCGCCCACCAGCAGTTGCTGCGGTGGCTGCAGATCGGCCATGCGCGCCGCCAGTTCGGCATCCGGAATGTCCAGATGCAAACGCCCGGTGGCGCAATCGAGTTCGATCCAGTCGCCTTCCTGCACCGCCGCCAGAGGCCCGCCGGCCGCCGCTTCCGGGGCCACGTGCAAAACCACCGTGCCGTACGCCGTGCCACTCATGCGTGCATCGGAAATGCGCACCATATCGGTCACGCCCTGCGCCAGCAGCTTGGCCGGCAAGCCCATGTTGCCGACTTCGGCCATGCCCGGATAACCCTTCGGCCCGCAGTTCTTCATCACCAGAATCGAGTTGGCATCCACGTCCAGCTCTGGATCGTTGATCCGCGCCTTGTACATGTCGAAGTTCTCGAACACCACGGCGCGGCCGCGATGTTGCATCAGTTCCGGGGTGGCGGCGGACGGCTTGAGCACGGCACCGAGTGGCGCCAGGTTGCCGCGCAACACGCAGATGCCGCCGTCGGCGCGGATCGGGTTGTCGAGAAGACGGATCACTTCGTCTTCACCGTAAATCGGCGCGTCCTTGGTGTTTTCGCCCAGTGTCTTGCCGTTGACGGTCAGCGCGTTCGGATTGGGAATCAGATTGGCCTCACCGAGACGGCGCAGCACCGCCGGCAAACCACCGGCGTAATAAAACTCCTCCATCAGGAAACGCCCGGACGGTTGCAGGTCGACGATAGTCGGCGTACCGCGCCCGATACGCGTCCAGTCGTCCAGATCCAGTTCGACGCCGATGCGGCCGGCGATGGCTTTCAAGTGGATCACCGCGTTGGTCGAGCCGCCGATCGCCGCGTTGACCCGAATGGCGTTTTCGAAGGCCTCCTTGGTGAGGATCTTCGACAGTTTCAAATCCTCACGAACCATCTCCACCGCGCGCATGCCGGACATGTGCGCCAACACATAACGCCGCGCATCCACCGCCGGAATCGCCGCGTTGTGCGGCAAGGACGTGCCGAGTGCTTCGGCCATGCAAGCCATGGTCGATGCCGTGCCCATGGTGTTGCAGGTGCCCGCCGAGCGTGACATGCCGCCCTCGGCCGCAAGGAAATCGTCGATGGTGATGGTGCCGGCCTTGACCTGTTCGCTCAGTTGCCAGACCACCGTGCCGGAACCGATGTCCTTGCCCTTGTGCTTGCCGTTGAGCATCGGCCCGCCAGTGACGACGATGGCCGGCACGTCGCAGCTGGCCGCGCCCATCAGCAGCGCCGGGGTGGTTTTGTCGCAACCGGTCAGCAACACCACCCCGTCAATCGGGTTACCGCGAATTGCTTCTTCAACGTCCATGCTCGCCAGGTTACGAGTGAGCATGGCGGTGGGGCGCAGGTTCGATTCGCCATTGGAGAACACCGGGAATTCCACCGGGAACCCGCCGGCCTCGATCACCCCGCGTTTGACGTGCTCCGCGATCTGGCGGAAATGCGCGTTGCACGGGGTCAGTTCCGACCAGGTGTTGCAGATGCCGATGATCGGCTTGCCGTGGAACTGGTGGTCGGCGATGCCCTGATTCTTCATCCAGCTGCGGTACATGAAGCCGTTCTTGTCGGCAGTGCCAAACCATTGGGCCGAGCGCAGGGTGGGTTTCTTATCAGACATGATCGATTCTCTTATTGTATGACTATAGTGTTCCAGCTTCGGCTTAACATAAGCGCAAAATCGGCCATTTGGAAGTGTTGTTGGGTAATTAGTAATACTATATAGTCGTTTTCGACAGGGGGATGGCCCTGGCGGTTTTCAGTGAGAGGCGTCCCCTGAGGTTCTATAAAAACAACAATCGGAGACCGACCCCATGAGCCAGGAATTGCGGCTTATTCGCCGCATCACGCTGAAACTGATTCCCTTCCTGATCCTGCTGTACCTGATTGCCTACGTGGATCGCTCCGCCGTCGGCTTCGCCAAGCTGCACATGGGCGCCGATATCGGCATTGGCGATGCGGCCTATGGCCTGGGTGCCGGGCTGTTTTTCATTGGTTACTTCCTGCTGGAAATCCCCAGCAACCTGATGCTTGAACGCTTCGGCGCACGGCGCTGGTTTGCGCGGATCATGATCACCTGGGGTGCGATCACCATCGGCATGGCCTTCGTTCAGGGCCCGCACAGTTTCTACGTCATGCGTTTTCTGCTCGGCGCGGCGGAGGCGGGCTTCTTTCCCGGCGTTCTCTACTACATCACCCAATGGTTCCCGGTGCGCCATCGCGGCAAGATCCTCGGCCTGTTCATCCTCTCCCAACCGATCGCGATGATGATCACCGGCCCGGTGTCCGGCGGCTTGCTGGGCATGGATGGCATCCTCGGTCTGCACGGCTGGCAGTGGTTGTTCATCGTCATCGGTACGCCGGCGATCCTGCTGACCTGGCCGGTACTGCGCTGGCTGCCGGACGGCCCGCAGCAGGTGCAATGGATGGATCAAAGCGAGAAAGACTGGCTGACCGGCGAGCTGAAAAAGGATTTGCAGGCATACGGCCAGACCCGTCACGGCAACCCGTTGCATGCCTTGAAAGACAAACGCGTGTTGCTGCTGGCGCTGTTTTATCTGCCGGTGACCCTGAGCATTTATGGCCTCGGTCTGTGGTTGCCGACGCTGATCAAACAGTTTGGCGGCAGCGACCTGGTGACCGGTTTCGTCTCATCGGTGCCGTACATCTTCGGCATCGTCGGCCTGCTGATTGTGCCGCGCAGTTCTGATCGGATGAACGATCGCTACGGCCACTTGGCGGTGCTCTATGTGTTGGGTGCGATCGGCCTGTTCCTCAGTGCCTGGCTGTCGGTGCCGTTGGCGCAACTGGCGGCGCTGTGCCTGGTGGCATTTGCGCTGTTTTCCTGCACGGCGGTGTTCTGGACATTGCCGGGGCGGTTCTTCGCCGGCGCCAGTGCGGCGGCAGGGATCGCGTTGATCAATTCGGTGGGCAACCTCGGCGGCTATATCGGGCCGTTCGTGATCGGGGCGTTGAAGGAGTACACCGGCAATCTGGGTTCGGGGTTGTATTTCCTCAGCGGGGTGATGGTGTTCGGCTTGATGTTGACCGGTGTGGTTTATCGCGTGCTTGAACGCAAGCATGTGCTGCCAGCCGACCAATTTGCCGCCAGCGCACGCGGCGCCACCCGAACCTGAATGCTGGAAGCGACGCAAATCCCTTGTGGGAGCGAGCTTGCTCGCGAAGAGGCCATCACATTCAACATTGTGAGTGACTGAGACACCGCTTTCGCGAGCAAGCTCGCTCCCACAGGGGATCTGCGGTGTTTTTTAGAGGGAATAGGAGAAAATCATGCATCTGGTTCAATTCGAATTAACCAACGGCGAACGCCGCGTCGGCGTGGTCGACAACGGTCTGGTCCGCGAAGTGCGGGACGCCCGCAGCGTGCGCGATCTGGCGCTGGCCGCGATCGAAGCCGGCGCGACCCTTGAGCAGCATGTGCACACGCTCGGCCTCGGTGGCAGCCATGACTATGCGCAGTTACTCAAGGACCTGCGCATCCTGCCTCCGCTCGATCACCCGGACCCGGCGCACCTGCTGGTCAGCGGCACCGGCCTGACGCACCTGGGCAGCGCCTCGGCGCGGGACAAGATGCACCAGCAGGCTGGCGACGAAGCGGCGATGACCGACACCATGCGCATCTTCAAATGGGGCGTGGAGGGCGGTAAACCGCAAACAGGGCAGGCCGGCGTGCAGCCGGAATGGTTCTATAAAGGCGATGGCAGCATCGTCGTGCGTCCGGGCCAGCCATTCCCGCTGCCGCCATTTGCCGAGGACGCCGGCGAAGAACCGGAGATGGCTGGCCTCTACGTCATCGGCCACGATGGCAAGCCTTATCGCGTGGGTTTCGCGGTCGGCAACGAATTCTCCGACCACGTCATGGAACGCAAGAATTACCTGTACCTCGCGCATTCGAAATTGCGCAGCTGCAGCTACGGCCCGGAACTTCGCACGGGTGAATTGCCTCAACATCTGGCAGGCACCAGTCGCATCCTGCGCGACGGCGAAGTGCTGTGGCAGAGCGAATTTCTCAGTGGCGAGGCCAATATGTGCCACAGCCTCGCCAACCTCGAGTACCACCACTTCAAATACAGCCAGTTCCTGCGTCCGGGCGACGTGCACATTCATTTCTTCGGCACCGCGACCCTGTCGTTCGCCGATGGCATTCGCAGCCGGCCGGGCGATGTATTTGAAATCAGCCAGGCCGACTTCGGCGCTCCGCTGGTCAACGGTATCGCACCGGTTGCAGCGGCATTTCAACCGAACAGCATCGGCACCCTTTAAGGAGATCCCATGACGCAGATTCTCGGTCACAACTACATCGGCGGTCAGCGCAGCGCGGCTGGCGACATCAAACTGCACAGCGTTGACGCCACGACCGGTGAAAACCTGCCCTACGCATTCATCCAGGCCACCGAGCAGGAAGTCACTGCCGCCGCCCAGGCCGCTGCGGCGGCGTACCCGGCGTACCGCAGCCTTAGTGCTGAACGGCGTGCACAGTTTCTCGACGCGATCGCCGATGAACTGGATGCGCTCGGTGATGATTTCGTCGCGCTGGTCTGCCGGGAAACCGCATTGCCCGCCGGACGTATTCAAGGCGAGCGCGGACGCACCAGCGGGCAGATGCGTCTGTTCGCCAAAGTCCTGCGCCGGGGTGATTTTTACGGTGCGCGCATTGACCTGCCGTTGCCGGATCGCCAGCCACTGCCGCGTCCGGATCTGCGCCAATACCGTATTGGTCTCGGCCCGGTAGCGGTGTTTGGCGCAAGCAACTTCCCCCTGGCGTTTTCCACCGCCGGCGGCGACACCGCGGCGGCACTGGCCGCCGGTTGCCCGGTGGTATTCAAGGCCCACAGCGGCCACATGGCCACGGCTGAGCGAGTGGCCGATGCGTTGATCCGTGCCGCAGAAAAAACCGCGATGCCGGCCGGCGTATTCAACATGATCTACGGTGGCGGCGTGGGTGAGTGGCTGGTCAAGCACCCGGCAATTCAGGCGGTAGGTTTCACCGGTTCGCTCAAGGGCGGACGTGCGCTGTGCGACATGGCCGCTGCGCGTGCGCAACCGATTCCAGTGTTCGCCGAGATGTCGAGCATCAACCCGGTGATCGTCCTGCCGCAGGCACTGGCCGAACGCTCGGAAACGGTCGCCCGTGACCTGACCGCTTCGGTGGTGCAGGGCTGCGGTCAGTTCTGTACCAATCCCGGTCTGGTCATTGGTATTCGTTCGCCGCAGTTCACGGCTTTCGTGCAGCAGGTCGGCGCCTTGATCGGCGATCAACCGGCGCAAACCATGCTCAACGCCGGCACCCTTGGCAGCTACGGCAAAGGCTTGCAGAAGCTGGCCGCGCATCCCGGCATCGAGCATCTGGCGGGTAATCCGCAGCAGGGCAATCAGGCGCAACCGCAGTTGTTCAAGGCTGATGTCAGCCTGTTGATCGACGGCGACGAAGTGCTGCAGGAAGAAGTGTTCGGCCCGGCCACGGTGATCGTCGAGGTCGCGGACAAAGCGCAACTCAGTGCCGCGTTGAACGGCTTGCACGGGCAACTGACGGCGACGATTATCGGCGAGCAGGCGGATTTCGAACGCTTCCCGGAACTGACGCCGTTGCTCGAGCAAAAGGTCGGGCGGATCCTGCTCAATGGTTATCCGACCGGTGTCGAGGTGTGCGATGCGATGGTGCATGGCGGCCCATACCCGGCGACGTCCGATGCCCGCGGCACCTCAGTCGGCACGCTGGCCATCGACCGTTTCCTGCGCCCGGTGTGTTTCCAGAACTACCCCGACAGCTTGCTGCCGGAGCCACTGAAAAACGCTAACCCGCTGCGCATTCAGCGCTTGGTGGATGGCAAGCCTTCACGCGATGCGTTGTAACTGAAAGCGGATATCCCTGTGGGAGCTGGCTTGCCAGCGATGAGGACGGCACCTTCAACATTGATGTGTCTGACACATTGCTATCGCTGGCAAGCCAGCTCCCACAGGGTTCTGCGCCCACAATGAGCTATCATTGCCGGTTTTCCCCCTGAAAGACTTGATTGCCATGACTGCCCAAACCCTTCTCAACGCCCTCGAACACTGCGGTATGGTGGAAATCGACGGCCTGCATGCCTTCGAATTCGCCCTCGACGAAGACGACAACCTGCACATCGAATGCATCGACGGCCGCGCGGCCAAGCATTGGGAGTTCACGCCGGCGCAGGTTGCAGCGGCGACGTTTGACGAAGACCTGCAGAGCTGGTTGATCGTTGGCTATGCCAGCGACACCAAAACCACTGGCGAACACC
>NZ_QAIU01000057.1:0-6975 GCF_003061205.1 Pseudomonas sp. HMWF006 | reverse complement strand
GCCTTGGCGATGTAGTCAGCAGCAGTGATGACGAGGATGACAATTAATGAACATGCGTAAATTATGGCCGTTGTTGATGGCCGGCAGCGTTGGCGCGATGGGCCTGTCCACGGCCAGCGCCGAGACCTTCCAGTTGCTGGTCGGCTCCTACACCGCCGGCAGCAGCCAGGGCATCTATCGCATGAAATTCGACAGCACCACCGGCCAGATCGACGCCAAGCCGTTGCAAGTGGTGAAGAGCGAAAACCCGTCGTGGCTGACCCTGTCCAAAGACCAGAAACGTCTGTTCGTGGTCAACGAAAACGGCCCGGGCCAGAAAGACCCGGTTGGCCGCGTCAGCAGCTATTCGATTGACCCCAAGACCCACGCCTTGAGCCTGATCAATCAAGTGCAGAGCCTGGGCAACGAGCCGACTCATTCCAGCCTCAGCGGCGATGCCGGCCATCTGTTCGTCAGCAACTATTCGGTGGTGGAAGATCCGGGTGGAACGCTGGCGGTATTGCCGGTCGGTGCGGATGGCAAACTCAAACCGGTGGTGCAGATGAGTGCGCACCCGGCGAGCCGGGTCAATCCTGAGCGCCAGGCCTCGAACCACGTGCACTCGACGGTTTCTTCGCCGGACGGCCGCTACGTGTTCTCCAATGATCTGGGCGCGGACAAAGTCTTCATTTATCAATTCGACCCGAAGGCCAATCCGGAGCTGCCGCTGACCCCGGCGAAAACCGCTTCTGTGGCGTTGCCTGCCGGCAGCGGCCCACGTCATTTGCTGTTCAGCGCTGACGGCAAACATGCCTGGCTGACCATGGAAATGAGCGCGCAAGTCGCGGTGTTCGATTACAACGACGGTGTACTGACCCAGACGCAACTGGTCGATCTGGCCGCTGGGCAGCCAACCTCTGACAAAGCCGCTGCCGCGCTGCATGCATCGGCCGATGGCAAGTTTCTTTACGTCAGCAACCGTGGCACTGCCAATCAGCTGCTGGTGTTCAGCATTGATCCGGCGAACGGCCAGCTCAAAGAGCTGCAAAAACGTTCGGTGGAGGGCGATCACCCACGGGAGTTCAGCCTCGATCCGAGCGGCAAGTTTCTGCTGATCGCCAACCAGAAGAGCAACGACATTGTTGTTGTCGAGCGTGATGCCAAGACCGGCCTGCTCGGCAAAACCGTGCAAAAACTGCCGATGGACGCCCCGAGTGACCTGAAGTTTTTGCTGCGACAATAAGCCACAGGCCCCGGAATACGGGGCCTGTCTCTTTGTATTAATCGCGCTGATATCCGGTAATGCTACAAAGCATTTCAAGCGATCAACCCTCGAGCGTTAAGTTTGCTTCACGGCCCAACCGGGCAAGCCAGCCAAACGAATACGAGGGTTACCGCCATGAACTTCAATCTCTTCTCCGTCATCGCCGCTTCCGCCATCTCTGCCACCGTGGCCCTGCCAGCCAGCGCGAACGTTGAAATCGCCAGCAAAAAATCCCACACCCAGAGCTACACCCAGAAATACCTGCAACAGAGCGCCAACTTCTACGCCGCCCTGGATCACAAAGCCCAACACTGAAATGTTCGCTTCGAACAACGCCCTGCAGGCGCTGCCGAAGGCTGCGATCTTTGCATCTTGAATGTCAAAAGATCGCAGCCTTCGGCAGCGCCTGCACGTTTGCGTGATCGAAAACTCTCCGCTCGACAGGTTTTCTCCATCGCGGAGATAGACCGGCTAAATAATCAACCAGGTTGATGTTTACTATGGCAAACCCTGAGTGGTTAGTACGGTTTTTTTGATTGATCCTGACGGCACTGAAACATGCCCACGGAGAAATATCATGGCCAGTGCAATCATCACCTCAGCCAGGCGCGGCGCCTATATGGCCATTGGTCTTTACCTGGTCCTGGTGTTGTTCGTCAGCGTCGCCGCCCAGACGCAACACACGTTTGACGCACCGATCCAGGTCGCACACCCCGGCATCCAGTTCGAACACCGCGCAGACAGCGTGCTGGTCGATCGGGCGGAACTCGCAGGGGTAGGCGGAGCATGAAAGGCTACAGACTTTGGGTCATCGCCGGCCTGGCACTGATGACCAATGGCGCAGCGTTACTTGGCTTCGGTCAGGGTTCGGTTGGCGCACTGGCACGGGCCATAGAGGCCAATCACACCATCGCACACAACATCGAACGGGCAAATACCCTGGGGCTGATGGCCGGCAATCCACCGATGAAAGTCTCTGCCGATTTTCTCGGCCCCTTTGAAGTGGATTGCATGGCACTCGGCATGTGCAACGCACTCGCCTAGACAACGCGAACCACTGTGGCGAGGGGATTCATCCCCGATGGGCCGCGAAGCGGCCCCAGACCCGGCAAACCGGATTGTTCTGATACACCGAGGTTTCTGATTTCAGGGCAGCTTCGCCGCCCATCGGGGATGAATCCCCTCGCCACAAGGTGTTCGGTAGCAGGAATTCGGGGTTACTTCTTCATGATCGCCGTAAACAGCTCGGATTCGAGCAAACGCTGCAACCACGCCTGCAACCGCACATAAGGCGTCTGCGCAAACCACTCGCGATCCACATGCGCAAACTGCCGCACGAACGGCAGCAACGCCACATCCGCCAGACTCAAGTGATCGGCCAGCAAGTACTCACGATCGGTCAGCAGCTCATCCAGACGCTGCAAAAACAACGCGCCCTCAGCCCGATAAACTTCCATCGGCTGCTCGGGATAGCGTTCGGCGTACTTGTAGCGATTCAGATGCACCTTGAACACCTGATCATTAGCCTCGATCAACTCGGCAATCCGTGGATCCCCCTCCAGTAGCCAGCCCTGCGGATCATGCTGCGCCAAGGCCCAGCGCATGATCTCCAGACTCTCGTCAATCACCTGCCCACCGGCATCCAGCACCGGCACCGTGCCCTTGGGCGAGATCGCCAGCATCTCGGCGGGCTTGGCCTTGAGGCTGACTTCGACGATTTCCACCGGCACTGCGCAATAACGCAGGGCCATCCGCGCACGCATCGCATAGGGGCAGCGGCGGAATGAATACAGCGTATTCATTTCACCTCCAGGGTGCTCAAACCATTGCCCTGACGCTGCACCTGAATCTGCACCGGAATCCGCTCGTGCATTTCCTGTACGTGGGAAATCACCGCCACCTTGCGGCCCTGGGCCTGCAACCCGTCGAGCGCATCCATCGCCAGTTGCAGCGACTCCGGATCGAGGCTGCCAAAGCCTTCGTCGATAAACAGCGATTCGATTTTCAGTGTGCTCGATGCCATCGACGCCAGCCCCAATGCGAGGGCCAGCGACACCAGGAACGTCTCGCCGCCGGACAACGAATGCACCGAGCGCAGTTCATCGCCCATTTCCGTGTCCATCACCAGCAGGCCGAGCATGCTGCCGCCGCGCTTGAGGCGATAGCGTTTGACCAGTTGGCGCAACTGCACGTTGGCGTGATGCACCAGCAGGTCGAGGTTGTAGGCCTGGGCGATTTTGCGGAACGTGTCACCGGTGGCGGACCCGATCAGCGCGCTGAGCCGTGCCCAACGCTGATATTCGGCGTAGGCCTCGGCGATCTGCTGCGCCAGCGCCTGATTGGCGTTTTGCCGGCGCTGATCTTCTGCCTGTTCGGCGCGCAGTTCGGCGCATTGCTGCTCACTGATGTTGAACTGGTTTTGCAGGTCGGCGAGGGCGCTGGCCAGTTGCTCGGCATCGAGATCGCCCTTGTGCTGCGCCTGATGATCGAGCAGGCGCTGGTCGCGCTCTTGCAGCAAGACCCTGGCCTGCTCGATGGCTTTTTCATTGTGCTGCAAGCGCTGGCGCAGTTCGGCGACCTGACCGTCATCGACCCGTAGCAGATCTTCGAGGCCACCGTCATCGAGTTCCGGATGTCGGGCGCGCCAGTCGGCAATCTTTTGCGTCAGCTCGCTGTCTTCGCTTTGCAGTGCTTGCAAGCGTTCTTGCTGAGCCTTGAGTTCGGCGCCGGTCTGCACGCGTTGCGTGCGCACATCCTGTAGTTCCTGAGTCGTGCTGGTCTCGGCGCTGCGCGCCTGCTCCACGGCCTGTTCCAGTTGTTGCTGCCAGTGCTCGGCGCTGCTGTGTTCGCCGAGCAGTTGCGCGAGTTGGGTCTGACAGGCCTGTTGCTGCGCGGCCAATGTGCTGAACTGCTGCTCGGCGTTTTGCTGCTGCTGGACGCGGCTCAGTTGGCGGTCCTGTTCCTTCTCCAGCGTCTGTTGACGTTGCTGCTGTTCGGCCAGTTCTTCCTTTTGCTGCTCGACCTGCGCCAGACGCTCGGCAATCTGCCGGTCCAGCTGCATGAACGTCGCCGCCGGCTCGAGGCGCAAGGCCTCAAGCGTGTCCGCTGCAAGCAAGTTGCCGAACGCCGCGAGTTCTTCGTCGAGACGCTGGCGATCGCTGCTCAACTCGCGCTGCTGATTGCTCAGGTGCTGCGCCGCTTGCTGGTGCGCGGTTTCGGCCTGGCGCAATTGCTGAGTCAGACGCGCCGCGTCCTGTTGCAGGGTGAGCAGGGCGCTCTGGCGCTGTTCG
Source organism: Pseudomonas sp. HMWF006 (assembly GCF_003061205.1). Taxonomy (NCBI): domain Bacteria; kingdom Pseudomonadati; phylum Pseudomonadota; class Gammaproteobacteria; order Pseudomonadales; family Pseudomonadaceae; genus Pseudomonas; species Pseudomonas sp. HMWF006. Next base: position 2,442 of record NZ_QAIU01000057.1, on the reverse strand, counting down.
TCCTGGCTGATGCTCTGGTTCAACTGCTCGTTTTGCCGGGTCAGCCAGGCATCGCGTTTGTCGGCGTCCTGATTCAGTAACTGAGCCGCCAGCGGATGCGCGTCGAGGCTCGGCGCAAGCGCCTGTTGCTGCGCGGCCAGTTGTTCCTGCTGTTGCAGCAGTTCCTTTTGCTGAGCGATCACGCCACCGACTTCAGCGCGCAGTTCGATGAGCTTTTCCTTGAGCTGATCGACCACCTGCTGAGCGTTGGCCTGTTCGCTTTCATCATGGCGGCCGAGGCTTTGCAGCAAGGCTTCGGGCTGATGATAGGGGTGCTCGTTGCTGCCACAGACCGGGCACGGTTGGTCGTCCTGCAACTGCGCGCGCAACTCTTCGACACTGGCACTGCGCGCCAGACGCTGGCGTTCGAGCAGTTCGCGGGTGACGTTCAGGGTTTGTTCGGCGACCGTCAGCTCGGCTTTGGTTTTTACCCCGTCATGGGTCAGGCGTTCGCGTTCCTGCTGGGCGCTGAGCTGGCGTTGTTGCAGCTCGGCGCTGCGCTTGTCCAGCTCCTGCTGGCTGACCCACAACCGCGACAGGTCTTCAATCGCACGCAGTTGCTTGCGGTTGTCCTGCAGCAGCGTGCCGAGAATGCCGATCTGTTCGGCGACGGCATCGGGTTCGGCGCCGGCCTCTTTGAACAGCACTTCAAGTTGCTGTTTCTGTGTGGTCAGCTCTGCGGCGCTGCGCGTGGCGTTTTCTTCGAGGCTCGCCAGTTCCGTCTGACCTTTGTTCAAACGATTGCCGATCAACATCAACTGTTGCAGGCGATCGCGGTAGGCATTCCAGGCGTCGCTCAGCGGCGCCAGATGAGCGCTTTGCTCAAGCTCGGCGGCGATGCGTTGCAGGCGTTCGGCGACCTGGCTCTGGTTTTCCAGCAGGCCTTGAATGGCGTTGTGTCCCTCAGTGCAGGCCTGCTGCGCATTGAGCCTGGCTTCGGCACTTTGGGCGACTTCCTTGGCCAGACGGGCGAGGGTGCTTTGCTCTTCAAAGGCCTGACGCAACAGCGGCGCGTTTTCGCTTTGTCGTTGTTGTGCTTCGCTCAGGGCGATTTTCGCCGCTTCGAGGTTGTGCTCCAGCTGCGTCTGGCGCTCAGTCAGTTCGGCGTGTTGCCGGGTGTGCGCGGCGATTTGCGCGGCCAGTGGCGTCAGTAGGGCATCGAGTTCGGTTTTGCGCGCGAACTGGTGTCGTTGTGGGCCGAGCTGCTCCAGGCGCGTCAGTTTCACCCGCTCGCCAGCCAGACTTTCCGAATGTTGTTGGGCACTGTGCAGTTGCTCGGATGCAGCTTGCTGCGCGTCTTGCAGCACCCGCAAGTCCTTGAGCCAGCTGTGCTGCTGCTCAAGTTGCTTGAGCTGCGCCTGTTGCAGTTTCAATTGCTGTTGCGCGGCGTTGAAACGCTGATCCAGTTCATCCCGGGCTTCGGGCGCCAACGGGGTCACGCCGGTGGCTTGATCCTGCAATAGCTTGTGCGCTTCGCGGGCCTCTTTGGTCTTGTCGAAGGCGCGGCGGCCGAGGCGGGTGTACAGCGCGGTGTCGGTGAGTTTTTCCAGCAGCTCGCTGCGATCGTTGTCGTCAGCCTTGAGGAACGCGCTGAACTCGCTCTGCGCCAGCAGCACGGCGCGGGTGAACTGTTCGAAGTTCAGGCCGAGGGCAGCTTCCAGTTGAGTTTTGTATTCGCCTTTCTGGCTGGCGAGCAGTTGATCCTGGTCGATGTCGCGCAGGCTCTGCCGGCTGGCCTGCAACTTGCCGCCGGCCTTCTCGCGGGCACGGTTGGCTTCCCAGCGCGCACGGTAACGGCGGCCATCGACGCCGACGAAATCCACTTCTGCATAACCTTCACCGGTGCCACGTCGCAGCAAGGTGCGCGGGTCGCCGGTGGCGATTTCGCCGTCGGCATCCGGGACTTTGGCGTCACGGCCGGTGTTGTTCAGGCGCGGCACGGCGCCGAACAGCGCCAGGCACAGGGCGTCGAGCAGGGTACTTTTACCCGCGCCGGTCGGGCCGGTGATCGCGAACAAACCGGCGCTGGCCAATGGTTCAGCGGTGAAATCAATCTCGAACGGCCCGGCCAGCGAGGCGAGGTTTTTCAAGCGAATGGCGAGAATCTTCATGGCTGCTCGCCCTCCAGTTGTACGTCTTGCAGCAGTTCGGCGAAGTCCTTCAGCGTCTGCTCATCGACCTCGTTGCCGTAGTTGTCGAGCCAGGCGCGGCTGAACAGTTCCTGCGGGGTGAGTTGGTCGAGTTCGATCAGCGCGGTGCCATCCTCCTCACCGTTCGCGCCACGGTTACCGGCGTATTCAGCGGCGATGCGCACCAGCCGCACGGCTTTGCCTTGCAACGCGGTTTCGACTTGATGGCGCAAGTCCGGCTGCGGCTCGTCGAGGCGCACACGCACTTCCAGCC
>NZ_QAIU01000553.1:6426-7471 GCF_003061205.1 Pseudomonas sp. HMWF006 | reverse complement strand
GGGGAGGGCATTTTTTTATTCGTCGCCATTCTCGTGATTTGCTCCAGTACATCTTCCATCTGCTGCATCACTTCAAGATTACTGAGCCGCATAACTTCAATGCCCTGACGTTCCAGAAAAAGCGTCCGACGTTGATCGTGGATCAGGCCCGCCGTTTCATAGTGTTGACCCCCATCCAGCTCAATCGCCAGCTTCAGCTCTACGCAATAAAAATCCAGGACGTAGGGTGGATACGGAAACTGCCTGCGAAATTTCAGATTGGCGATCTGCCGTGACCGAAGCTTTTGCCAAATCAATTGTTCGCAGTTGGTTTGGTTGGCGCGTAACTGGCGGGCAAACTGAGCGAGAGTGAGGCGATTTTGCATGCTTCACGATCCTTGTGAAGTGGCTGGAAATCTCACTGTAGCCGAGGACCCTCACCCCAGCCCTCTCCCGGAGGGAGAGGGAGCCTACGGAGTTGTGTCGAGTTGTACATCGACCTGAAAGACCGGGTCGATTATGGATTCGGTGAAGCACTTTAAGGTCGGTGTATTGCTACAGCATCCCGCGATCAGTCCCCTCTCCCTCCGGGAGAGGGGGCCTGCGGAGTTGTGTCGAGTTGTACATCGACCTGAACGACCGGGTCGATTATGGATTCGGTAAAGCACCTTCGGGTCGGCGTGTTTATCAGGCATCCCCCAATCAGTCCCCTCTCCCTCCGGGAGAGGGTTAGGGTGAGGGGTTCTTTGGTTGTGTCAGTACACGTCGCGGCGGTAGCGGCCTTGTTCGATCAGACGCTCGACTTCGGCTGCACCCAATACGTCGTTGAGCACTTGATCGACGCCGGAGGCCATGCCCTGCAGGCTGCCGCAGATGTAGATCACCGCACCCTCGGCCAGCCATTTTTTCAGTTCGTCAGCGGATTCGCGCAGGCGATCCTGCACATAGATCTTCTGCGCTTGATCCCGGGAAAACGCCAGGTCCAGTCGCGCCAGATCGCCATTGATCAACCACTCTTCCAGCTCTGCCCGGCAGAGGAAATCGTGTTCGCGATTGCGCTCGCCAA
>NZ_QAIU01000553.1:0-6416 GCF_003061205.1 Pseudomonas sp. HMWF006 | reverse complement strand
GTTCGGCAGATGGAAACCGCTGTTGCGACGTACGCGCAAACTGATGCTGCCGCCCACCGGGGCATGCTCGGTCAGCCAGCCGGAACCGATGCCAAGGCGGCCATCGGCATGCTGTTCCTGGCGCACGATCAGCTCCAGCACACCGTCGGCGGCAATCGAGGCAATCGAGTATTCACGCATGGCCAGCGGCACCATGGCATCGACCAGCGCCTGGGCGTGCAGGCCGACCAGATGTGCGCGATGTTCAGGCAACTGGCGCGAGGCGAGGGCGACGTCCAGCGGCTCTTCGAGGCCATTGATCTTCACTCGGGTTTCGCCACGAATGCCGAGACCGTCGAGGAAATGCTCGACCGCCCATGCACAATTGCGTGGCAGCACTTCCACCAGATCGCCGGCCAGCCAACTGCTGGTGCTCGGTGCGCTCAGGCCCAGCAGGTAGACCGGTGAGCCGCTGCTGTCGGGGTTCATCAGGTCGCGGCGCACCAGCGTCCAGTTTTCGTAGCTCGGCGCCTGCCAAGTGTCGACCGGCGCTTGTCCGGTGATCAGGCCGAGCTGAGTCTGCCAGTGACGCAGGGCATAGGGGTCGCCGCTGTCGACTTCGACCGGGGCGAACAAAGTCTTGCCGCCGTGCTCGCTCAGCCATTGATGCAGGCGTCGGGCGAAGCCGCAGAAGTGTGCGTACTGGCGGTCACCCAGACCCAGTACGGCGTAGTTCAGCCCATCGAGATTCGCGGCGTTGCGCAGTACCTTGCGTTCAAACCCACGGGCGCTGTCCGGTGCTTCGCCATCGCCAAAGGTGCTGACGACGAACAGCGCATGGGGCGATTCGCGCAGATCCTGCTGGCTGACATTCGCCAGCGGCAGCACCTTCGCCGGCAATCCCGCCGCCTGCAGTTGACCGGCGGTCTGCCACGCCAGTTGTTCGGCGAAACCGCTCTGGCTGGCGAAGCCGATCAGCCACGGCGAGCCATCGCCGGTCGGTTGGGCGAGGCCTTGGCGCGCGTCCTGGATCTGTTTTTTCTTGCGGCGGCGATCCAGATACAGCAGCCAGCCAGTGATGAAAAACAGCGGCATGCACACGGCAGCGAGGGTGATGATGATTCGCCCGACGAGGCCGAAATAGCTACCGACGTGCAGCGCGTAAATGCTGGTCAGCAGTTGTGCCTTGAAGCTCTTGTCGGCGTAGCGGTCGACGCGTTTGACCACGCCGGTGGCCGGGTCGAGGGTGATCTGGTTCAGCGCGCGATCGTGCGGCGAGCTGTCGAGCAGATAGAACACGGTCGCTGGCTGGCCCGCGACGGCCGGCATGCGGATGTTGTAGGCGGCCAGGCCCGGGCCGGCGGCGCTGTAGATGCTGCTCCACATCGCCGCGTAATCGGCGGTCGGTGCCGGGCCGTCCGGTGCCGGGCCGCGACCACCGCGCACGCGCTCGTTCTGCGGTGCGTCGGAGAGTAATTTGGTCAGGCCCTTGTTGTACCACTCGTACGACCACGACAACCCGGTCAGCGCCAGCAGCAGGTACACCAGCAGGCACCAGGTGCCGGCCACCGAATGCAGATCCCAGTTGAAGGCGCGGCCCTTTTTCTGCCAGTCGAGGGTCAGCCACACGCGCCAGCTGTTCCACTGGCGCGGCCAGCGCAGGTACAGGCCGGAGAGGCAGAAGAACAACAGGATCAGGGTGCAGGCGCCGGTGATGTTACGCCCGGTGTCGCCCATGGCGAGGAAACGGTGCAGTTGCAGCATCAGGCCAAAGAAATCCTGGCCGACCGCATTGCCCATGAACTCGCCGGTGTACGGATCGAAGTAGCGCATCTCGCCACGCCGCTCGCCTTTGGGCGGGGTGAAGAACACCTTGGCTGCGTTGCCGCTGTCGGTTTCGACCCAGAGCATCGAGACTTTCTTGCCGGACGTGGCTTCGATGCGCTCGACCAGTTCAACGGGCGGCAGGACGCCGGCAACGTGTTTTTCCACCTGCAGCACGGAAGGGTTCAGCGCCCGCAGGATTTCGTCCTGAAACGAATAGGCCGCGCCGGTGATGCCCATCAGCGCCAGTACCAGGCCTGCGGTGATGCCAAAAAACCAGTGCAACTGGAACAGGGTTTTCTTCAACACGTCACTCGTCGTCCGTTCGAAAGTTGTTTTCACGGCGCGCATTATGCCGTGGGTTATCGAGAAGCGTTCTTTATTACGCACAAAAGCCCCGTTCAATGGAATGAACGGGGCCAAGCCTTTTGATCACATCACCTGTGGGAGCGAGCTTGCTCGCGAATGCAATCTGTCAGTGACATGAAGGCTGACTGACCCAGCGCTTTCGCGAGCAAGCTCGCTCCCACAGGTTTCACAGGTTCCACCGTGTTTAGAAGTGGAAGTTGGTGCTCAACAGCGCCGTACGCCCCGCCGCCTGGTTGGCGAAGTGAGTCGAGAAGGCTTTGTCGTAATAGGTTTCGTTGGTCAGGTTCTGCACGTTGAGTTGCAGGTCGACGTTCTTGGTCAGCTTGTAGGCGGCCATCGCGTCATAACGTACATACGAATCGACCATCGTGGTGTTGGCCACACTGCCGTACACGTCGTCGACGTAGAACGCGCCGCCCCCGAGGGTCAGCTTCGGCGTGACCTGATAAGTGGTCCACAGGCTGGCGCTGTTTTTCGGCGTGTTCGGCAGTTCGTTGCCATCGTTGGCCTTGCCCATCGGGCCGCCGTCGACTTGTTCGCTGTCCATGAACGCGTAGCCGGCGAACACTTGCCACTTGTCAGTGATTTTGCCGCTGGCCGACAGCTCGATACCTTGCACGCGGGTCTTGCCGGCGTTCTCGTAAGAGCTGGTGTCGACTTGTACGCGAGCGTTCTCTTTCTCGGTGCGGAAGATGTCGGCCGTCAGCGACAGGCGATCATTGAGCAGATCCCACTTGGTGCCGATTTCATAGTTCTTGGTGGTTTCCGGCTCCATGTCGCTGCTCAGCAGGTTGCCGCTGCGATCCGTGGTGCCGCCCAGCGGGTTGCCTTCCTGGCCTTCGCCCAGGGTGTTGCCCGGTGGCGTGGCGGAGGTGGCATAGGAGGCGTAGATGCTGCCGTTTTCCGCAGGCTTGTAGACGACGCCGAACTGACCGGTGACGAACTCGCTGGTGTCATCGCCCTTGGACGTGGTGGTGCCGGCAGCGTTGTAGGTTTTGTAGTCGGTGTCGAAGTGGTCGTAACGCAGGCCCATGTTCACCAGCCACTGCTCGTTCAACTCCAGGGTATCGAACACATACAGCGCGTAAGTGTTGGCCTGGGTGTCGGTGCCGGCGTAGTTGCGCGAGATCGCGCCGTTCCACGGATCGTTCGGGTTCGGGTTCGACAGCGAGGTGCAGTTGTAGCCGCTGGACGCGCCGATCATCGACGGGGTGCAGTTGCTGGTCGCGGCGCTGGTGCGCGGCGTAGTGTCAGTGTTGACGTTGTATGAAGACTTCTGACTTTCCTCGCGGGTGTATTCGACGCCGGTGGAGAAGCTGTTCTTGAAGCCGGCGACGTAGAAGTTACCGAACAGGTCAGTCTGGTTGGTGGTGGTCTCGGTGTCGCTCACCCGGGTATTCGCCCGACGCCAGAGGCTGCCATTGTTGACGTTGCCCTTGCTGTCGTCCGGCTGGGTGAGGATGTAATCCTGCATGCTGGTGCCATGGCGCAGGGTGTTCTTGATGGTCAGCGAATCGCTCAGGTCATGCTCGATGGCGAAGGTCGCGGTGTCGGTGCGGCCCTTGCGGAAGTCGCGATCCAGACCGTAGAAGTTGCTGTGATCGCCACCGGCGTATGGCTTGTCCGGGTTGGACTTGGTGCGTGCAGCCGAACCGCCAGCCGGGATGGTGTACGGGATGCCCGAATCCGGGGTGTCATTGCTTTCGAGGTGGTAGTAATCGAGGTTGACGCGGGTGTCGGTGCCCAGGCCGAACGCCAGGGACGGGGCGATGCCCCAGCGGTCGTAGTCGACCTTGTCGCGACCGGCGACGTTGCTTTCGTGGCTCATCAGGTTCAGCCGGCCAGCAGCGGTGTCGTTGAACTGGTAGTTGCCGTCGAGGGTGTAGCGCTGGGTCTGGTCGGAGCCCCAGGTGAAGCCGCCGTCGAACGAATTGCCCAGGTGCGCTTTCTTGCTCACCAGGTTGATGCTGCCGCCCGCCGCGCCGCGACCGCCAATGGCAGAGTTCGGGCCCTTGCTGACTTCGATGTTTTCCACGGCGAAGATCTCGCGGCTCTGCGAACCGGTGTCGCGCACGCCGTCGAGGTAGGTGTCGCCTTGGGCGTCAAAGCCGCGAATGAACGGGCGATCGCCCTGCGGGTTGCCGCCTTCACCGGCGCCGAAGGTGATGCCCGGCACGGTGCGCAGGGCGTCCTGCATGTTCAGCGCGCCGGTGTCTTTCAGGACTTGTTGCGGGATGACGGTGACCGAGCGCGGCGTGTCGACCAGCGGCGCGGTGTACTTGGGTGAGGAGGCTTTCTCGACCTGATAGGACGTCGAATCTTGGGCTTCGCCTGTGATCGAGGTGGCGTCCAGGGCGATGGCATTGCCGGTGGCTTTGCTGTCGGTTTTTTCTGCGGCGAACACCATGTGACCAGCGGAGCCGGCGGTGATTGCCACACCGATTGCAGAGGCGAGCAGACGTGGTGAACTGACCGGTAATTGTGCGTGTTGACGTGCCATTTTATTCCCCTCCCCAAGGATTTGAGGCGGCGGAATATAGGGTAAACAGGTATTCGTATCAATTGCGAAACATTGTTATTAGCACTGAATTTACATTCTTTACAATTTAACCTTACGGTTTTTGCCAGTTCATTCGTCTCTCGGGTTTTACACAGTCAATAAGAATCAATACCATTGCCGCCTCTTTGCCATCAGGTGACATTGCCATGCTGCTGCACATCCCCGGACTGTTCGCGAAAGACGAAGTGCAGCGTATCCGCGAGGCGCTGGAGCAGGCCGATTGGGCTGATGGCAAGATTACCGCCGGCTTCCAGTCGGCCAAGGCGAAGCACAATCTGCAACTGCCCGAAGGTCATCCGCTGGCCAAGGAAATCGGCGCGGCGATGCTGGAGCGGTTGTGGAAAAATCCACTGTTCATGTCCGCCGCGTTGCCGCACAAAGTCTTCCCGCCGTTAGTGAACTGTTACACGGCCGGCGGCAGTTTCGATTTCCATATTGACAACGCCGTGCGCCAGCCCAAGGGCAGCATCGAACGGGTGCGCACCGATCTGTCGGCCACGCTGTTCTTCAGCGAGCCTGAGGATTACGACGGCGGCGAGCTGGAAATTCAGGACACTTTCGGCACGCAACGGGTGAAGTTGCCGGCCGGCGACATGGTGTTGTACCCCGGCACCAGTCTGCACAAGGTCAATGCCGTCACCCGTGGCGCACGCTATGCGTCGTTCTTCTGGACGCAAAGCCTGGTGCGCGAAGACAGTCAGCGTGCGTTGCTGTTCGAGATGGACGGGGCGATCCAGCAACTGACCCGGGACATGCCTGATCATCCTGCGTTGATCCGCCTTACCGGCACGTATCACAACCTGCTGCGGCGCTGGGTCGAGGTATGAGTTTTCAACTCCGCCGCGAGGAAGTCCTCGACGCTGCGCAACTCAGCGCCATGCTCGAAGAAAGCCCGGCCCGTGCCGCGCAGGCGATTTTGCTGGCGGCGGGTGAGGGTGAAGTTGAAGCGCAGGCATTGCTCGGGCAAATCCTGCTCGACGGTCAGGGCATCGCCCAGGATCAACCGCTGGCACTGCGCTGGTTTGGCATCGCTGCCGGGCAAGGTCACCTGATGGCGCGCAACATGCTCGGGCGTTGTCATGAGCATGGTTGGGGCTGTGCGGCGGATGCGGCAATTGCGGCGCAGCATTATCGGATCGCAGCGAATGCCGGGCTGGATTGGGCGATGTACAACCTGGCCAATCTGTTGGCGACCGGGCGCGGGGTGGCGGTGGATCATCAACAGGCGCTGGCGCTGTATCGGCGCGCGGCTGAATGGGGTCATGCGAAATCAATGAATCTGCTGGGGCGGTATCTGGAAGAAGGGCAGGTGTGCCCGGCGGATCCTGCTGCGGCACGTGAGTGGTATCGACGTTCGGCTGAAGGCGGGGATTTTCGCGGGCAGTTCAGTTTCGCGGCGGTGTTGGCGGGGGAAGGGCGGATTGATGAGGCGCTCGATTGGCTTGAGAAAGCCTTGGCCGGCGGCAATCTGAATTTTCTGCGGGTGGCGAGTCAAACACTGTCGAGTGCGCCCGACCCCAGAATCCAAGGGATGGCTGCGCAGTTCGCGATTCGATATGCAGAGTTGCAGCGCGTCTGAATTCGCAAGCCCTCACCCTAACCCTCTCCCGGAGGGAGAGGGGACTGATTGGGGAATGCTTGAGAGGTGCGCCGACCTGATTGTGCTTTACCGAATCCATAATCG
>NZ_QAIU01000056.1:0-6659 GCF_003061205.1 Pseudomonas sp. HMWF006 | reverse complement strand
ACGTACTTGCGCGGCTTCTTCCATCCGACGGATGCGGTGGCGGCAACGGCGTTCCGTCAGCAGTTCATCGCCAGTCAGAAAGCCGCGATGCGCGCGGCTGCCGAGCTGGCCCTCTTGAAAGAGGATATCGAGCCGGCGCACTACGCCATGATTGTGTCGGTCATCAACGATGAGCTGAATCCGTCGGTCGGCCATAAACCGGTCTGGTTCCGCGATCTGGCGGTCATGGACAAAAGGCTGACCGGATGTGTGGTGTTTTCGATCTGTGAAAAGTACCGCTACAGCGATGAGTGGATTTTTTATATCCCCCATGACCCGGAGCATCCCTTCAAATGCTATCGCGGCGATCAGGCCACGGCGGAGTTCAAGCGCTTGCTCACAGCGCGGCACGCTGGCAACGCCACGAGCGCCGAACCGACTGATTACCAGCGGTTCCTCAGTCAGTTCCTGCCTTACGAGGCGCGTGGGTATTATTTCAGTCAGTTCACCCGCAAGGCCGCCGACTCTCCGAGCGATTACTGGCGTTCACCCTGGCGCACGATTCTTGATCTGGGCGCCGGTGCAGCATTCACCCGGATCAGGGAGCTACCGCCGCCGCCGGCGGCGAAACTGGAACCGGAACCTGACCCCTACATTGCGCCGTCGATCTGGACACAGCGGCGCAGAGGCCTTTGGGAGGAAAACCAGAGCCTCTGGGAATACCTCTACACCGAAAGTAGCGCCAAGGTGCTGGCCGATGCTCGCAGCCACGCCGTGCCCAGTGCTGATGTCGATGTCAAGGCGCGCGATGCCAAACTGGCGCATCTGCTGCAAATCGACATGCTCGGTCTGAACATGGTGTCGATGTTCGTGCCGGTGCTGGGGGAGGTCATGATGGTGGTGATGGCCGGTCAGTTGCTGTACGAAACCCTTGAGGGCGCAGTGGAGTGGGGCGAGGGCGACCGCAGGGCGGCCAAGGATCATTTGCTCGATGTAGCTGAGAACCTGGCGCAGATTGCGGTGATGGCCGGGGTGGGTGTCGGTGTGCGCAGGTTCTCGGCAGCCAGGCCTGAACCGGTGATCGAGCAACTGCATCCGGTAACCTTGCCCAATGGCGAAACCCGCCTCTGGAAGCCGGACCTCAGCGCTTATGAGTCCAGTGTCGTGCTGGACACCAACGCTATGCCGAACGAAGCGGGGCAGTATGAGGTCGGTACGAAGACCTTCATTCGTCAGGGCGGCCGCGTGTTTGAACAGTTTTTCGATGAATCACTGGGCAAATGGCGAATCCGCCACCCGAGCGATACCACGGCCTATCAGCCGATTCTTGGCAGCAATGGCCGCGGCGCCTGGCGGCATACGCTGGAGCGCCCCCTGGAATGGGACCGTCTGACGCTGTTACGGCGCCTGGGCCACGAAACCGACGGGTTCTCCGATGCCGAGCTGATCAGGATTGCCGACGTCAGCGGCGTCAGTGACAACGCGTTGCGCAAGATGCACGTCGATCACGCGGTGCCGCCGCCGGCGTTGACCGACGCTCTGCGTCTGTTCAGGGCCGATGCGGGCGTCGACGAGGTCATCGAGCAACTGCGCGGAACCAGGCCGATCAACGAGAAATATCTCTACGCTTTGCCATTGATGACTGACCTGCCCACTTGGCCGTCGGGACGGGTGCTGGAGGTGTTCGAAGGGCCGCAGTTGAGCGGCGCGTCGGTCAAATACGGTGAGCGCTGGCGGGTGCCCGGTGTCGACGCCAGGCTGGCGATTCGCTTGACGCGTTCGCAGGTCCTGGGTGGAGAACTGAACCGCCGGATTGTGGCCAGCCTCGATCAGGCTGAGCTGGGTCAGCTGTTGCGCGGACGCGGCCCGCTGGCGCCCGACGCCCGGGCGCCAGCGCTCGGTGAATTGCTGGCGGAATACGCCAGCGGCCGGCAGTCGGCGATTTTCGACAGTCTTTATGCCGGCACGCCATCCCGGGACCGGCAGGTCACACTGCTGCAGCGAACCTGTCCCGGTCTCAGCGAGTCAGCCGCTCAGGAAGTGCTCCATCATGCCGCGGCGGATGATCTCGAGCGGCTCGCGCAGACCCGTCGTGTGCCGTTGCGCATGCTGGAGGAGGCGCGCTGGTATGCGCGACAGGGGCGGCAGACCCGGGCCTATGCGGGGCTGCGCAGCGACAATCAGGCATCTCCCGACAGTCGACGCCTGGCCTTGCAGATGTTGCAGCGGATGCCGGGCTGGCCCGACAACGTGCGCCTGGAAGTTCGCGATGGCAGTACGACCGGTGCATTGCTCGACAGTATCGGTGACGTGCCAGCCCTGCACAGGAAATTCCTGATCAAAAACGGCCCGCAGTTTCAGGCGTTCGATGAGCGGGGCGAGGCGCTCAACAGCCTGTCCAGGGAGGGTGACAATTTCTACGCGTCGATCCTGCACGCGCTGCCCGATGACGCTCGCCGTAGCCTGGGCATCCCCCATGTCGGTCAAGGCGCTGACTTGCAAAGCCGTATCATCGAGCAGGCCGGGCGCAATCGTGCAGATGTCCTGCAGGCCCTGGAGCCACAGGCGAAGTTGTTCAAGCCCCCCGTGCGGGTCAATGAGACCCTGGTCGGGTATTACGCCAGTGGTCGCGGCCAGGCATTCAACCCGCCACTCACAGCGAAGGTGCGCGATGTCTATCCGGGGCTGAGCGATGCGCAGGCCAACGAATTTATACGTCAGCAATCGCAGGCAGGTCTGTCCGAAGGGCAAATCTACAGCGAGTTGTTGCGCCGTGAGCAAGAATGGGCCGCGCAGAAGGCCACGCTTGAAGCGTGGATCGGGACGCCGGAGGTGGTGCCGCGCGATCCCTTTGGTCGACCGATGCCGGAAACCGCGCAACAACGCCGCAGGAATACCGCACAAGCATTTGAAGCAAGCTGGCGTGCGGCACCGTTGGCCGCGCAAGAGCCGCGTGCTGCGCGCCTGGAGATCGACAGCGAAGACCTGTTGCCGACACTCACGGCGGATTTCAGCCACGTCCGTGAATTGTCGGTAAGCGGAAGCGGCCTGACCGATGCCAATGCCGATGGCTTTCTCGCACGATTCCAGGGCCTGGAAAAGCTCAGGATAGGCTCGCGTAGCGAGCTGTTCAGGTTCATACGTATACGTATTCAGGAATTGACCAACCTGCCACGTTCAGTCAGCAGGATGACCACGCTCAAAAGCCTGAGTTACGCGTCCCACATGAGCCTTCCTGCCGATTTTGCCCCGCGACTGGCACCACTCACGGCCCTTGAGGCGCTGGAAATAAAGATTTACGGCACAGACACGGTGTTCCCGGAGCGCTGTCTGGCATCGTTGGTGAATCTGAAAACCCTGACCCTCCACGCACCTCACATGACGCAGTGGCCGGTCGAAACACTCGATCTGCCCGCACTGGAACGATTTGATCTGAGCAACACGGCGATCAGCTCGATCCCTGAGGCGTTTTACACCGGGCATGAGAAGCAATGGGCGGGGTTGTCGCTGAATTGGCGAAAGGTCGCTTACGAGGACTTCACGCGTGCCAGCGAGTACGTCAAAAGCCACGAGGCGGCACTGGGCCACTTGATGGACGTGGAGCAGATGGTGCGCAGTTACGTCCAGGGCGAACTGGAATTTCTGATGGGCATACGCGGCTACCTCGATCCGCTCCCTGAGCGACTGCTCAACCTCGACCTTGAGGCCATTCAGGCGCTGAGTGTCGAGTACGCCGAGATATTCCGGCCGTTTCATGAGCCCATCCAGTCCTCGGGATTGCGCACGGCCAGACTGCTGCCGCTTTGGAACGAAGTGCCGAATTCCAGTTTGCTCAAAGCGCTGCAGAGTACCTGGCGCAATGGCGTGAGCCAGCGGTACGGTGTGCCCGTCAAGCAGGCACTGTTCGAGCTGCCGCCGGCGGACGCTTATCTGATCCTGCACGGTAGTCCCCGGTTCAAAACGCTGCCCGTGTTGCCCGCCGGAGCGTTTGCCCATGTGAAGACAGTGCGCTTGCGTGAACTGGATGTACCTGCCGAGCATATTCGCGGTTTCGTTCAGGCATTCAGTGAAGCGCAAAGTCTCGAAATCGCTGACACCGAACTGAACGAGGTGCCGATCTCCTCCGCAGACTTGCCGCAATTGACCCGGTTGAATCTGGCCGGCAACAGCCTCTCTGTGACGCCGGTGGTACAGCACCAGTTGAACGCTCTGACGAACATCGAAGACCTCGACCTCAGCCATAACCCATTGGGCCAGCTCGACCTGGGTGCCTTGACCCGGCTCAAGACCGTGAATCTGCGGGCCACTCGGCTCAAGGCATGGCCAAGGGACGCAGAAAACATGGCCGGGTTGACCTGGATCGACCTGCGTGACAATGCGCTTGCACGTCTGCCGGAGCAGGTGCTTGCGCACCCGGACACGCTGATCAAAGTCAATCTGACGGGTAATCCGTTCACGGCGGATAGCGCGTCTGACCTGACGGCGGCGCTGCATCGGATTGAAACGGCGCAAGGTTTGCCTGCAGGTACGCTGCAACGCTTTGCGCAGGAATCGGTGCCCGAGGTGTTTCCGCCGTCGGAAACCGGCTGGAGCGTGAAGCAAGGCCTGTTGCCGCTGCCCCGGCACACGTCCGCGCCTGCAGATACCGTCGGGTTCGCTGCGCGTTTGCAGGCGCTCGATCCACTGTTGAGTCCGCAACGGGCGCTGCAGCACATTGCGCACCTGCGCAATGCCGGCCTCAGTGATCTGCAGATCGAAGGCCGGCTCAATGACTGGAAGCAGACGGGTGAAACACTGGCTGTCCAGTTGAACAGCTGGCTCTATATCCGCGAGTTCCAAACGTCGAGAAGGTTTGTGTCGGCGCAAAGTCGCAGCCTGGCGGCGAAACAGATTTACCGCTGCTGGCTGGACGGGCTGATCGCGCCAACCCAAGAGAATGGGCAAGTGCTGGATCTCATGAAGGCGCAAACAGGCGATTTACCGGATTTGCCCGTGCAGTTTCCCGCGGTAACACGCCTTTTGCTCACCGGTGTACGGATCACTGAGCAAGGCTCGAACGGGTTTTTGAGGGCATTTCCCGCCGTCGACACACTGGTGCTCGATGGTAATGACCTGGAGGCGATACCGGATGCCGTGCGAGGCATGTCGCGGCTCGAACGGCTGGAGCTCAATAGCAACCGTTTCACGGACCCGCGAACGTTGTATGAAGCGTTGCGAGGGGAGCGGTTGCGCTGGCTGGATGTGAGCAACAATCAGCTGGATACTTTCGATGTCAGTGCGTTCGGTCGCCTCGAAACCCTGAACCTGGCGTACAACGGCCTTCATGCCTGGCCCGTCGGCGCCCTTGAGTCAGAGTATCTGCACACTTTGGATGTGCGGGGCAATCGCCTGCAAATGATTCCGGCCGGTCTGTTCGACGGTGGTCATGAGATGTTGGCGCGCGGCACCCGCCTGGAAGAAAACAGTCAGTTGTCGCGCGACAGTCTGGAGCGCCTGCGCGATTACAGCATTGCCCACGGCGATGGCGATGTCATGGGGATTTCCCGCAATGAACTGGATCTGCGCATCGCCGCGGCTAACCGTCATCCGGACAGCTCCTCAGAGTCTGGCTCGAACTCGGATTCGGAATGGGATTCCGACAGCGAAGAAGACCTTGAGCAGGTCGACCCACAGGCCAATGTGGAGGAACTGGAGTCCATCGACAACCCGGCCACTTATGTCGCGCAGGATGCCCTTGAACCCTGGCTGGCCAATACGACTGGCACCTTGCGTGACGAGCATGCGGCACTGTGGCGGCAACTGGCCGAGGCAGACGGCTACGGACCGTTCTTTCATCTGCTCTGGACGCTGCGCGACACCAGCGATTTCATTCTGTCGCGTGCCCATCTGAGTTTTCGCGTGTGGGAGGTGATCCGGGCCGCCGCGGAAAACAGCGAGTTGCGCGAGAAGCTGTTTTTCGATGCGCAGACCCATGCGACGTGTGCCGATGGCCGTAGCCTGTCTTTCAGCGAGATGGAAACCCGGGTGTTCAAATACAACGCCCTGCGCGATGTGCCCCGGTGGTCTTCGGATCGGCGCGGCCGGGCCTTGCTGGACCTGTCGCGGCAAATGTTTCGGCTGGAGCAGGTCGATCGCCTGGCCGAGCGCGCCGCTCTCGGTGAAGATCGAGCGGAAATTCGCCTGCAATACCGGATCGGCATGACCGCTGGCTGGCCGGATGGGCTGGAATTGCCCGGACAACCGCAACGGATGTTGTATGGCACACCCATTCATGGACAGGCACTGCTCGATGCACGTCGCACCGTGCTGGAGACCGAAGCGTCCGACGAGTTTCTGCGGAATCTGGTCTTGCGCGATTACTGGGTCCGCTACCTGGTAGAACGCAACCCTGAAACCTTCGCCACCCTTGAGCAAAATGCCACGCGACGACAGACTGAGGTCGAGGACTCGTATCCGGACTGGCAAAGCGATGCGCTGTCCAAAGAGCAGTACCAGACGGCGATGAACCTGCTGGAGATCGAACTGACCACTGCGCGCAACGAGAAACTGATCGAGTTGTCGCGTGGGGAAATCACGAGGCTGACAACCCTTGACGGGCCACCGCAGCAGGCGCGACCGGCTTCACCGCAGCCGGGCCCTTCATGGCGCCCGTGAACTGAGTGACCGGCAGGGCATGGGCG
>NZ_QAIU01000552.1:7110-9871 GCF_003061205.1 Pseudomonas sp. HMWF006 | reverse complement strand
ACCGCTGCACGGGTCAGACGCACGTAGGACGGCAGCGATACCACAGCAATGGCGATCACGGTGTTGATCAGGCCTGGGCCGAGGATGGCGACGATCGCCACCGCCAGCAGCAGCGACGGCAGGGCCAGCATGATGTCCATCAGACGCATGATGGTCGGGCCGATCATCTTCGGGAAGAAACCGGCGAACAGACCCAGCAGGATCCCCGGGATCAGCGACATCACCACCGACGACAGGCCGATCAGCAGCGACAGGCGCGAACCCTGGATCAGACGCGACAGCAGGTCACGGCCCAGTTCATCGGTGCCGAGCAGGAACTGCAACTGCCCGCCTTCCAGCCATGCCGGTGGCGTCAGCAGGAAGTCACGGTATTGCTCGCTCGGGTTATGCGGCGCGACCCACGGCGCGAAGATCGCGCAGAAGATGATCAGCAGCATGAACAGCAGGCCGGCCACCGCGCCCTTGTTCTTGGAGAAGGCTTGCCAGAATTCTTTGTACGGAGACGGGTACAGCAGGCTTTGATCCGCGTTTGGGGCGGAAGTGGCTACTGAGGATGTTGGAGTGCTCATGGTATGGACCTCAGCGCTGATGACGGATGCGTGGGTTGGCAAAGCCGTAGAGGATGTCCACTACGAAGTTGACCAGAATCACCAGGCAGGCGATTAACAGGATGCCGTTTTGCACAACCGGGTAGTCCCGGGCGCCAATGGCTTCGATCAGCCATTTACCGATACCGGGCCAGGAGAAGATGGTTTCGGTCAGGACCGCACCGGCCAGCAGGGTGCCGACTTGCAGACCGACCACGGTGAGTACCGGAATCAGCGCGTTACGCAGACCGTGCACGAACACCACGCGCGACGGCGACAGGCCTTTGGCCTTGGCGGTGCGGATGTAGTCCTCACGCAGCACTTCGAGCATCGACGAACGGGTCATCCGCGCGATCACGGCCAGCGGAATGGTGCCGAGCACGATGGCCGGCAGGATCAGGTGATGCAGGGCGTCGAGGAACGCTCCCATGTCATCGGCCAGCAGCGTGTCGATCAGCATGAAACCGGTGCGCGGCTCGATGTCATAGAGCAGGTCGATCCGCCCGGACACCGGGGTCCAGCCCAGGCTCACCGAGAAGAACATGATCAGGATCAGGCCCCACCAGAAGATCGGCATCGAGTACCCCGCCAGGGAGATACCCATCACCCCATGGTCGAACAGGGATCCTCGCTTGAGGGCCGCAATCACCCCGGCCAACAGGCCCAGGATGCCGGCGAACAGCAGGGCGGCCATGGACAGTTCCAGGGTCGCCGGGAAAAGGGAGGTGAACTCGGTCCATACGCTCTCACGGGTGCGCAGGGATTCGCCGAGATCGCCGTGGGCCAGTTTGCCGATGTAGTCCAGGTACTGGGCATACAGTGGCTTGTTCAGACCTAGGCGTTCCATTGCCTGAGCGTGCATTTCGGGGTCGACCCGACGTTCGCCCATCATCACTTCCACGGGGTCGCCCGGAATCATGCGAATCAACGCGAAAGTCAGCAAGGTGATGCCGAAAAACGTGGGGATCAACAACCCCAGTCGGCGGGCAATAAAACTAAACATCGTGTGTGGTACCTCATCAGCCGGTTAGGCGTGCCCCGCTTCCCTGGGGTCAGGGAGGCCGGGAGTTTCTTATCTACTTCACCTGGGTAGTGGCGAAGTTATTAGTGGTGAGAGGGCTGATGTGATAACCCTCTACGTTGTTGCGCATTGCGGTAAACATCCGGGTGTGGGCCATGCTGATCCATGGCTGGTCCTGATTAAACAGGACCTGGGCTTGCTCGTAGAGTTTCGCACGTTCGGCCGGATCTACTTTAGCCCGTGCTTCGTCCAGCAGCGCCTGGAATTTCTCGTTGCACCAGCGCGCGTAGTTCTCGCCGTTCTTGGCCGCTTCACAACTGAGCATAGGCGTCAGGAAGTTGTCCGGGTCGCCGTTGTCGCCCGCCCATCCGGCCGACACCATATCGTGTTCGCCGGCCTTGGCACGCTTGAGCATTTCGCCCCATTCCATCACGCGGATGTCGATCTTGATCCCGACTTTCGCCAGGTCAGCCTGCATCATCTGTGCGCCGAGCATCGGGTTGGGGTTGGTCGGACCGCCGCCGTTACGGGTAAACAGGGTAAACACAGTACCTTCCGGAACCCCGGCTTCCTTGAGCAGGGCGCGGGCCTTGTCCAGATCGCGAGGCGGGTTCTTCAGGTCGTGGTTATAACCCAGCAGGGTCGGCGGGTACGGGTTGACCGCAACCGAGGCGTTGCCTTTGCCGAACAGGGCGTTGACGTAGGCTTCCTTGTCGAAGGCGATGTCGATGGCCTTACGCACGCGCACGTCGCTCATGTATTTGTGCTGGGTGTTCATGGCGATGTACGAGACGGTCATCGCGTCCAGCTCGTCGACTTTCAGGTTGCTGTCTTTCTTGATGCTCGGAATGTCATCCGGTTTCGGATACAGCGCGATCTGGCACTCGTTGGCCTTGAGCTTCTGCAGGCGTACGTTGTTGTCGGTGGCGATGGCCAGGATCAACGCGTCGGCCGGAGGCTTGCCACGGAAGTAGTCCGGGTTGGCCTTGAAGCGCACCTGCGCATCCTTGGCATAACGCTGGAAGATGAACGGGCCGGTGCCGACAGGCTTGTTGTTGAGGTCGCCGGTCTTGTTGGCCTTGAGCAACTGGTCGGCGTATTCGGCCGGGTAGATCGAGGAGAACGCCATGGCGATGTCGGCCAGGAACGGCGC
>NZ_QAIU01000552.1:0-7100 GCF_003061205.1 Pseudomonas sp. HMWF006 | reverse complement strand
TTCTACGCTTTTGAGCAGTTCTTTGAAGCCCATGCTTTCAAAGTACGGGAAGCCCACGCTCGACAGTTTGTGCCACGGGTGATTCGGGTCCAGCTGACGCTGGAAGCTCCAGACCACGTCGTCGGCGTTCATGTCGCGGGTCGGCTTGAAGTATTCGGTGGTGTGAAACTTGACGCCTTTGCGCAGGTGGAACGTGTAGGTCAGGCCGTCTTCACTGATGTCCCAGGATTCGGCGAGCGCCGGAATCACCTCGGTGGTGCCGGGCTTGAAGTCCGCCAGACGGTTGAAGATGGTTTCGGCCACCGCATCGGCAGTGACTGCAGTTGTGTACTGGACCATGTCGAAGCCTTCCGGACTGGCTTCGGTGCAGACCACCAAGGGTTTGGCCGAGACGCCGATGGCGGCGCTCAACAACGCGGCAGCGACGGCCGCACGTAGGGGAAGCATTTTCATCGATAACCCTCTGCAATCGGTTGAAGACAAAAACCGAACGGCCGACTCATCATGAGTCAGCCGTCGGTTGGCGGTTTTTACAGGATGTTGAACGGAATGGTGGTCACGAGACGGAACTCGTTGATGCTGCCGTCGGACTGGTTTTCGCTGGCGCGGTGAGCGGTGTAGGTACCACGGATGGTGGTCGCCTTGAGTGGGCCGCTCTGCACCGCGTAGGTCGCACCGATGCCGTATTCATAGTGGTGCTCACCGTCCATATTGCGTACGTCGTACGCAGTGCCGGTGTAGTGAGTACCGTCGATGCCCCAGCCGCGAGCCTGGTAGATGTTGAACTTCAGACCCGGCACGCCGTATTCGGCCATGTTCAGGCCATAGGCCACCTGGAAGGACTTCTCGTTCGGACCGTTGAAGTCGGACAGCAGGGAGTTGGCCAGGTAGATGCCGTTGGTTTCGTGCAGGTAGTCGAAGTACTCGTTACCGTTAATTTCCTGGTACGAGAAGGTCAGACTGTGGGCCTGGTGAGTCAGGCCGAACGACAGGGAGTAGGTGTCGTTGTCGATTTCACCCATCTCTTTTTTGCCGGTGTCGACGGTCTTGTAGTAGTTCAGGCCGGTGGTCAGGCTGACGATATTGCTGTCACCCAGTTCGTGGGTGGCGCCGAAGTAGTACTGGTTCCAGAAGTCTTCAACCTTGGAAGCGTACAGGCTGGTCTTCAGGCTTTTCAGCGGCTGATAGTTCAGGCCCACGATGCTGACGCGATCGGTTTCAGCTTTGTTGTTGGTGTACTCGGAGCGGAATTTGGACAGGCTCTCTTCGGTACGCGGCGATACGCGGTCGAAGCTGCCGGCATCGAACGACAGGTTGTTCAGCTCTTCGCTGTGCAGGCTGACACCTTCAAAGCTTGAAGGCAGCGCGCGGTTGCCGATGGTGTCGACGATCGGGGTGCTGAAGTTCTGACGACCGGCGGTCAGGGTGGTGTTCGACACGCGGAACTTGACGTTGGCCAGACCCAGTTTGCTCCACTGGCCTTCAGCGTCACCGCCTTCTTTGGTCAGCGTACGGTTGTTGCCTGCGCCTGGACGCGAGCCCGGTGCACCGCCGTTGTTGGAGGCCAGGTCCTTGCGATCACGCTCCAGGGCCACCGCGTTGTACGCGGCCACTTCAGTGCTGACACCAACGGTGCCCTGCGTGAAGCCGGAGGTGTAGTTAACGATGGTGCCCTGTACCCAGTTGATACGACGATCAGTCGGGGTGGCAACGCCGTCCTTGCGGTAAGTGAATTTGCCGCCACGCTTGAGTTGTTCGTTGGCGTACCAGTTACGGGTGGTGCCGCTGATCGTGGAACCCTCGAGGAAGCCGGTGGCGTCAGCCTGGGCGCTCTTCTCGTTAACGGTTACCGGAGTGAACGCCTGGCTCTGTTCCTCGGCATACGCCGTGGCGGTGATGCTGCTGATGGCCAGGGCCAGTATCGCGGTGCTGCTCAGTTTCATGGGTGAAGCTCCTTTACTTTCTTTTTATGCCGGCTTTTTTTGGTATGCCGGTTTTTGGTTTAGAACTCGTTCACACATCGCAAACGTTTGCAAAAGGCCGGATTGGCGAATTTCGGCAAAGCGCTTGCGTGAAGGGGGTAGACGGCCCCCCTCAGCGTTGCGGCTATTCGGCTGGTTTAATCGATACCGACACCCGAGAACACGTTGCGGCCGAAGGGGCTGACTTTGAACCCTTCAACTTTGACGCTTAACGGTTGGTTGACCGTCGAGTGGGCGACAGGCGTGATCGGCACTTGCTGCTTGAGCAATTGCTGTGCCTGTTTGTAGAGCGTGGTGCGCTGGTCGCGGTCGGTGACGACTTTGGCCTGTTTGATCAGCTTGTCGTACGCCGGATCGCACCACATGGAGTAGTTGTTGCCGCCAATGGCGTCGCAGCTGTACAGCGTGCCGAGCCAGTTGTCCGGGTCACCATTGTCACCGGTCCAGCCGATCAGGCTGATGTCGTGCTCGCCGTTCTTGGTGCGCTTGATGTATTCGCCCCATTCGTAGCTGACGATCTTCACCTTCAGACCGATTTTCGCCCAGTCCGCCTGGAGCATTTCGGCCATCAATTTGGCGTTGGGGTTGTACGGACGCTGCACCGGCATCGCCCACAGGGTGATCTCGGTGCCTTCTTTCACGCCGGCAGCCTTGAGCAGCTCTTTGGCTTTTTCCGGGTTGTAGGCGGCGTCCTTGATCGTATCGTCGTAGGACCACTGGGTCGGCGGCATGGCATTGACAGCCAGTTGGCCGGCGCCTTGGTAAACGGCGTTGAGAATCCCTTGTTTATTCACCGCCATGTCCAGCGCCTGACGCACTTCGAGCTGGTCGAAAGGCTTGTGGCGCACGTTGTAGGCGATGTAGCCGAGGTTGAAACCCGGCTTGGAGATCAGTTGCAGTTTCGGATCGTTCTTCAGCGCATCGACATCGGCCGGACGCGGATGCAGGGTGATCTGGCACTCGTTGGCCTTGAGTTTCTGCACACGGACCGAAGCATCGGTGTTGATCGCGAAGATCAGGTTGTCGAGTTTGACCCGGCTCGGGTCCCAGTAATGTTTATTACCGGTGTAACGAATGTTCGAGTCTTTCTGATAACTCTTGAACACGAACGGCCCGGTGCCGACCGGCTTCTGATTGATGTCGCTCGGCTTGCCTTCTGCCAGCAGTTTGTCGGCGTATTCGGCGGACAGGATGGCCGCGAAGCTCATGGCGATGTTCTGGATGAACGCGGCGTCGACGCTGTTGAGCGTGAACTCCACGGTCAGTGGCCCGGTCTTTTCGACCTTGGCGATGTTCTTGTTCAGGCTCATCCCGTTGAAATACGGAAACTCGGTCGGATAAGCCTTACGGAAGGGCTGTTGCGGATCGAGCATGCGGTTAAACGTGAACAGCACGTCGTCGGCGTTGAAATCGCGGGTCGGTTTGAAATAAGGCGTGGTATGAAATTTCACACCTTCACGTAGGTGAAAGGTGTACTTGAGACCATCCTCGGAAATATCCCACTTGGTTGCCAGGCCTGGGACGACATTGGTTGCGCCTTTTTCGAACTCCACCAGACGGTTATACAGCGGCTCGGCGGCGTCGTTGTCCGTCGCCGTCGTGTATTGCGCGGTATCAAAACCAGCGGGACTGCCTTCGGAACAGAACACCAGGCTGTTGCTGGCGGCGTAACTGGCGGACGTGGCGGCCAACAGGCCGGCGCCCAGCAATGCGGAAAAAACCAAGGTATGGCGCATATGACGCTCCCTCTTTTTTAGTGTTGTGCAATGCGCCGCAGTCTCATCCGGAGACGGTGTGGTCGCATTGAGCTCAATCCAGTGCGTACGGCAAGCCGGTGGCCCACGCAGAAACTGGTCGGATCCCGACGGTAGGGGCCGTGGGTCTGGCAGTAAATGCGTAATTGCCTGAATACTCGTAGGAAAAGGCGACACGTCCTATACCGATGCAGTCATCCGCAGCGGAATTGGATGTAGGCAAATTCCTAGCTTCCCGGCAGGAAAAACAACGGCGACGTTAAAAACGTCGCCGTCGCCGTGCCTTAATTGCTGACGCTGACGCCGTAGAAGGAGTTCAGGCCGAATGGGCTGATCTTGAAATCCTGCACGTTGGCGCGCATGGGTTGGTACACCGTCGAGTGAGCGATAGGTGTCATAGGGACTGCATCTTTGAGGACGTGTTGCGCCTCTTTGTACAGTTCGGTGCGCTTGGCCTGGTCGGTCGTGCGCTTGGCTTCCTTGACGAGGCCGTCGAACTTCTTGTCGCACCACTTGGAGAAGTTGTTGCCGCTGAGCGAATCGCAGCCGAACAGCACGTTCAGCCAGTTGTCCGGGTCACCGTTGTCACCGCTCCAGCCAATGATCATGGCCTGGTTCTCGCCACCTTTGGAGCGCTTGATGTACTCGCCCCACTCGTAGCTGGTGATCTTCACGTTCAGGCCGATCTTCTTCCAGTCGGACTGAAGCATTTCAGCCATCAGCTTGGCGTTCGGGTTGTACGGACGCTGCACCGGCATCGCCCACAGCACGATCTCGGTACCTTCCTTGACGCCGGCTTCCTTGAGCAGCTGCTTGGCTTTCTCAGGGTCGTACTTGGCGTCCTTGATGGTGGTGTCGTAAGACCACTGGGTCGGCGGCATGGCGTTGACGGCCAACTGGCCGGCGCCCTGGTAAACCGAGTCGATGATCTGTGGCTTGTTCACGGCCATGTCCAGCGCCTGGCGCACGCGCAGGTCAGCCAGCGGGTTCGGTTCGTTGCTGCCTTTGACCTTGTCCATCACGTTGTAGGCGATGTAGCCCAGGTTGAAACCGGCCTGGTCAGGCATCTTCAGGGTCTTGTCGGCCTTGAGGGCCGCCAGATCCGCTGGACGCGGAAACAGGGTGACCTGGCACTCGTTCTTTTTCAGCTTCTGGATACGTACCGACGGGTCGGTGGTGATGGCGAAGATCAGGTTGTCGATCTTCACGTCGTCAGGCTTCCAGTAGTCCTTGTTGCCGGTGTAGCGGATGTTGGAGTCTTTCTGGTAGCTCTTGAACACGAACGGGCCGGTGCCGACCGGTTTCTGGTTGATGTCGGCTGCCTTGCCTTCTTTCAACAGCTGCGCTGCGTATTCAGCGGACTGAACCGAGGCGAAGCTCATGGCCATGTTCTGGATGAACGCGGCATCGACTTCTTTCAACGTGAACTTGACGGTGTGGTCGTCGACTTTATCGATCTTGGTGATGTTGGTGTCCATCCCCATGTCGGTGAAGTACGGGAATTCGGTCGGGTACGCCTTACGGAACGGGTCATCCTTGTTAATCATGCGATTGAAGGTGAACAGCACGTCGTCGGCGTTGAACTCACGAGTCGGCTTGAAATACGGGGTGGTGTGGAACTTGACGCCTTCACGCAGGTGGAAGGTGTAAGTCAGGCCATCTTCGGAAATGTCCCACTTGGTCGCCAGACCAGGAATCACGGCGGTGCCGCCGCGCTCGAACTGGGTCAGGCGGTTGAACATGGTTTCGGCTGAGGCGTCGAAGTCGGTTCCGGTGGTGTATTGGCCTGGGTCGAATCCAGCCGGGCTCCCTTCGGAGCAGAACACCAGGTTAGTCGCAGCGGATGCGAAAGGTGCGGAGGCTAACAAGCCTGCGCCGACTAAAAACGGAATGACCGCGTGTTTAAGCATGTTGGCCTCATGATTTGTTGTCATTTTTTGATTTGAGGTACGACCTCGTGAGTCGTGCCTGCGGATACTTATGCAGCGACCATACCCATTGCAAGATCCAGAGCGACTGCCGGCCTCAAAGCGTGGCACGAACGTACCTTAATGTCGCATCTGTGTAACTTCTGACGCATTTGACCGTTTGCGGGTGGTTTTTACGGTGCAAACGGGGCCCCAAATTGGTGCGCGGGTCACGTTGTGCGCGCCGCCTTGGGGCTTGGTGTTACTTATTTATACCCACGCCATAGAACGGGGTCAGCCCGAACGGACTGATGCGGAAGTCAGTGACTTCCTTGCGCAGCGGCTGGAACACCGTGGAGTTGGCAATCGGCGTGATCGGCACCTGCTGTTTAAGGATCAGTTGCGCCTGTTGATACAGTTTTACCCGTTGCGCCTTGTCGGTGGAGACCTTGGCCTGCTGCACCAGTTTGTCGTATGCGGGGTCGCACCATTTGGCGTAGTTGCTGCCTTTCACTGCCGCGCAGCTGTAGAGCACGCCGAGCCAGTTGTCCGGGTCGCCGTTGTCACCTGTCCAACCATAGATCATCGCATCGTGTTCGCCATTCTTGGCGCGCTTGATGTACTCGCCCCATTCGTAACTGACGATGTTGGCCTTGATGCCGATCTTGTCCCAGTCCTGCTGGATCATTTGTGCCGACATTCGCGCATTCGGGTTCGATGCGCGCTGCACCGTCATCGCCCAGAGATTGATGGTTGTACCCGGTGCAACCCCGGCTTCTTTCAGTAGCGCCCGCGCTTTGACCGGGTCGTATGGAGCATCCTTGATGTTCGGGTCATACGACCATTGCGCCGGCGGCAAGGCGTTTTGGGCCAGTTGGCCGGCGCTTTGGTAAACGGCTTTGATGATCGCCGGTTTGTCGATGGCCATGTCCAGTGCCTGCCGCACTTTGAGCTGGTCGAGTGGCGCGTGGGTGGTGTTATAGGCGAGGAAGCCGAGGTTGAAACCGGCCTGCTTGAGCACGCGCAGGTTCGGGTCTTTTTCCATCACTTCGATGTCGGCCGGGCGTGGGTAGCCACTGACCTGGCATTCGCCCGCCTTGAGTTTTTGCAGGCGTACGGCGGCGTCCGGGGTGATCGAGAAAATCAGGTTGTCGATTTTGACGTCTTCGGGTTTCCAGTACGCCGTGTTGGCGGCGTAGCGGATTTGCGAGTCCTTCTGGTAGCGCTTGAACACGAACGGGCCGGTGCCCACCGGTTTCTGGTTGAGGTCGGCGGCTTTGCCTTCCTTCAACAGTTGCGCGGCGTATTCGGCCGATTGCACCGAGGCGAAGCTCATGGCGAGGTTTTGCACGAACGCGGCGTCGACGTTGTTCAGGTTGAAGCGCACGGTCTGGTCGTCGATCTTTTCCACGGATTTGATCGTGGTGTTCAGGCCCATGTCGGTGAAGTACGGGGAC
>NZ_QAIU01000551.1:663-1618 GCF_003061205.1 Pseudomonas sp. HMWF006 | reverse complement strand
GCTGTTGGCCGATGTGAGAATCCTTGATTTTGTGGTGTTGGCGAGGCCGTCTTCACGAGCAAGCCCGCTCCCCGGGGGATTTGCAAACAACACAGATCCAATGCGGGAGCGGGCTTGCTCGCGAAGGGGGCAGTCAGGTCAGCTCATCTAGATCGGCACGCCACCGACTCAAAACGCGTTGCGGAAAATTTCCTCGATCTGCCGCTGATCCGCCGCCCGCGGGTTGGTCAGGCCACATGCGTCTTTCAAGGCATTGGTGGCAAGCACCGGAATGTCGTTGAGTTTGGCGCCTAGCTCACGCAGGCCACCTGGAATATCGACATCTCTGGCCAGGCAACGGATCGCGTTGATCGCCGCTTGCGCCCCCTCCTCCGGGCTGAAGCCGCGAATGTCCGCGCCCATGGCATGGGCAACATCGGTCAGACGATCGGCACACACCAGCGCATTGAACGTCTGCACGTGGGGCAGCAGCACGGCGTTGCACACACCGTGAGGCAAGTCGTAGAAACCGCCCAATTGATGCGCCATCGCGTGCACATAGCCGAGGGACGCATTGTTGAAGGCCATGCCGGCAAGGAACTGTGCATACGCCATGTTCTCCCGCGCGGCGAGGTCACTGCCGTCGCGCACGGCCAGGCGCAGATTGTTGCTGATCAGGGTCATGGCCTTCAGCGCGCAGGCGTCGGTGATCGGGTTGGCGGCGGTCGACACGTAGGCTTCGATGGCGTGGGTCAAGGCGTCCATGCCGGTGGCGGCAGTCAGGCCTTTGGGCATGGCGACCATCAGTTCAGGGTCGTTGACCGACAGCAGCGGTGTGACATTACGGTCGACGATGGCCATTTTCACGTGACGCGATTCGTCAGTGATGATGCAAAAGCGGGTCATCTCACTGGCCGTGCCGGCGGTGGTGTTGATGGCGATCAGCGGCAGTTGCGGCTTGCTCGATTGGTCGACG
>NZ_QAIU01000551.1:0-653 GCF_003061205.1 Pseudomonas sp. HMWF006 | reverse complement strand
CCTTGGCGCAGTCGTGCGGCGAACCGCCGCCCAGCGATACAACGAAATCGCAGCGACTTTCCTTGAGCAGCGCCAGCCCGGACTCGACGTTAGCGATGCTCGGGTTCGGTTTGGCGCCGTCGAAGATCACCGAGTCGATGTCCTGCATCGCCAGTTTCTCGGCGACCATCGTCGCCACACCGGCCTTGGCCAGCCCCGCGTCAGTGACGATCAGCGCCTTGCGGAAACCGTAATTGCGAATCGCAATCATGGCCTCGTCGAGGCATCCGTTGCCCATGATGTTTACGGCCGGAATGAAAAATGTGCTGCTCATGCGCGTCTCCTGACTGAGGCCGAATCGACTGCTCCGATACGGCGGATGTGCACAGGATCGACCGATCGGTCACGGCCGATGTTGATCTGGCTCAATGCCCGCTCGTGATAAAGTCGCCGCCCATCAGCCCCTAAGTTTTGAGATGTGCCAAGCAATGAGCGATTTTCTGGATGTCGACGCGACCCTCGAAGACTGGAACGCCCTGCGCGCCACGACCAACTTCACAGGCTTGCTGGTGGGCAACGGTGCCAGCCGCGCGGTGTGGGACGACTTCGGCTACGACTCGCTGTTCGAAAACGCCCGCAGCGTGGAAGAGAAACCGCTGAGCCCGTCGGAACTG
>NZ_QAIU01000055.1:0-11979 GCF_003061205.1 Pseudomonas sp. HMWF006 | reverse complement strand
CTCAGCGACCTGGTGGAAACCCTGCTCTCGCGTCAGATCAGTCAGATCGACGGTGTAGGCCAAATCAACATCACCGGTCAGCAACGTCCGGCAATCCGCGTCCAAGCCTCAGCCGACAAACTGGCGGCGATCGGCCTGACCCTCGCCGACATTCGTCTGGCGATCCAGCAGACCAGCCTCAACCTGGCCAAAGGTGCGCTGTATGGCGAGTCGAGTATTTCCACGCTGTCGACCAACGACCAGTTGTTCCAGCCCGAGGAATACCGCCAGCTCATCGTTTCCTACAAGGACGGCGCCCCGGTTCACCTAAGAGATGTCGCTAACGTTATCAACGGTTCGGAAGATGACTATGTGCAAGCGTGGGCCGGCGATCAACCGGGGGTAAACCTGGTGATCTCGCGCCAGCCCGGCGCCAACATTGTGGAAACCGTTGACCGCATTCAAGCCGCCCTGCCCGGCCTCGAAGCCATGTTGCCGGCCTCGGTGCAGGTGAAAACCCTGATCGACCGCACCCAGACCATTCGTGCCTCGCTGCATGAAGTCGAGATCACCCTGTTGATCGCGATCCTGCTGGTGGTGGCGGTGATGGCGCTGTTCCTGCGCCAGCTGTCGGCGACGATGATTGTGTCGGCGGTACTCGGCGTGTCGCTGACCGCCAGTTTCGCCCTCATGTACCTGTTGGGCTTCAGCCTGAACAACCTGACGCTGGTGGCGATCGTCGTCGCGGTCGGCTTCGTGGTCGACGATGCGATTGTGGTGGTGGAAAACATCCACCGACATCTGGAGGCCGGCGACGATATGCGCGAAGCGGCGATGAAGGGCGCCGGCGAGATCGGATTCACCGTGGTGTCGATCAGCTTCTCGCTGGTGGCGGCGTTCATTCCGCTGCTGTTCATGGGCGGCGTGGTCGGACGACTGTTCAAGGAATTCGCCCTGACGGCGACCTCGACCATCATGATTTCCGTGGTGGTGTCGCTGACCCTGGCGCCAACGCTGGCGGCGCTGTTCATGCGTAAACCGGTGCATCACGCCAGCGATAAACCGGGCTTCAGCGAACGCCTGCTCGGCTGGTATGAGAAAGGCCTGCGCCGCGCCCTCGCCCATCAGAAACTGATGATTGGTGTGTTTGGCCTGTCGCTGGCTATGGCGATTGGCGGTTACATCTTTATCCCCAAAGGTTTCTTCCCGGTGCAGGACACCGGTTTCGTCCTCGGCACCACCGAAGCCGCGGCGGATATCTCCTACGGCGACATGGTGAAAAAACACCTGGCGATGGCCGAAATCGTCGCCGCCGACCCGGCCGTGCAAGCGTTTTCCCACTCGGTGGGTGTGTCCGGCAGCAACCAGACCATCGCCAACGGGCGCTTCTGGATTGCTTTGAAAAAACGCGGCGACCGTGACGTCAGCGCCAGCCAGTTCATCGACCGCATCCGTCCGCAACTGATGAAAGTCCCCGGCATCGTCCTCTATCTGCGCGCCGGCCAGGACATCAACCTCAGCTCCGGCCCGAGCCGCGCACAGTATCAATACGTGCTCAAGAGCAACGACGGCGCAACCCTCGCGACATGGACCCAGCGCCTGACCGAAAAACTGCGCAGCAACCCGGCGTTCCGCGACATCTCCAACGACTTGCAATTGGGCGGCAGCATCACCCACATCAGCATCGACCGCAGCGCCGCCGCACGTTTCGGCCTGACTGCGAGCGATGTAGACGAGGCACTGTACGACGCCTTCGGCCAGCGCCAGATCAATGAGTTCCAGACCCAGGTCAACCAGTACAACGTGATTCTGGAGCTGGACACCAAACAACGTGGCAAGGCCGAAAGCCTCAATTACTTTTACCTGCGCTCGCCGTTGAGTGGCGAGATGGTGCCGCTGTCGGCGCTGGCCAAATTCGACGCGCCGACCATCGGTCCGCTGTCGATTGCCCACGACGGCATGTTCCCCGCCGCCAACCTGTCGTTCAACCTCGCGCCCGGCGTGGCACTGGGTGATGCGGTGATCCTGCTCGATCAGGCCAAGGCCGAGATCGGCATGCCGACGGCGATCAGCGGCAATTTCCAGGGCGCGGCGCAGGCGTTCCAGAGTTCGCTGGCCAGTCAGCCGTGGCTGATTCTTGCGGCGCTGGTGGCGGTGTACATCATTCTCGGCGTGCTTTATGAAAGCTTCGTGCACCCGCTGACGATCATCTCGACGCTGCCGGCGGCAGGTTTGGGTGCGGTGATCATGCTGTGGATCTGCGGCCAGGACTTTTCGATCATGGCGTTGATCGGGCTGGTGTTGCTGATCGGTATCGTCAAGAAGAACGGCATCCTGATGATCGACTTCGCCCTTGAAGCGCAGCGTAATCGAGGGCTGTCGCCGCAGGAGGCGATTTTCGAGGCGTGCATCACGCGGTTCCGGCCGATCATCATGACCACCCTCGCCGCCCTGCTCGGCGCCCTGCCGCTGATGCTCGGCTATGGCACCGGCGCCGAACTGCGCCAGCCGCTGGGGATCGCCGTGGTCGGCGGGTTGCTGGTCAGCCAGATGCTGACGCTGTTCACCACGCCGGTCATATACTTGTGGCTTGAGCGGCTGTTTCACCGCCCCAAACCAGTACCCACGGCGGCACTGGCGACCACAGACTGAGGCAGGGTCATGCGCGTTCTGATTATCGAAGACGAGGAAAAAACCGCGGATTATCTGCACCGCGGTCTGACGGAACAGGGTTACACCGTGGATCTGGCCCGCGACGGCGTCGAAGGCCTGCACCTGGCGCTGGAAGGCGACTACGCGGTGATTGTCCTCGACGTGATGTTGCCGGGCCTGGATGGCTTCGGTGTGCTGCGCGCGTTGCGTGCGCGCAAGCAGACGCCAGTGATCATGCTCACCGCCCGCGAACGGGTCGAAGACCGGATCAAAGGCCTGCGCGACGGTGCTGACGATTACCTCGGCAAGCCGTTTTCCTTCCTCGAACTGGTGGCGCGCCTGCAAGCGCTGACCCGGCGCAGCGGCGGCCATGAACCGGTGCAGGTGAGCATCGCCGACCTGTGGATAGATCTGATCAGCCGCAAGGCCACTCGGGCCGGTACCCGACTGGATCTGACCGCCAAAGAGTTCTCGCTGTTGAGCGTCCTCGCCCGCCGCCAGGGTGAAATCCTCTCGAAAACCGCGATTGCCGAGATGGTCTGGGACATCAATTTCGACAGCGATGCCAACGTCGTCGAAGTCGCGATCAAACGCCTGCGCGCCAAGCTCTACGGGCCGTTCGACGAGAAACTGCTGCACACCATTCGCGGCATGGGTTATGTGCTGGAGAGCCGCGGTGTCCAGTAACTCGATTGCCCTGCGTTTAAGCGGCATGTTTACGCTGGTGGCGCTGCTGGTGTTTCTGTTGATCGGCGGCGCGTTGTATCAGCAGGTCGACAAGGGCCTCGGCCTGCTGCCGGAAGCCGAACTGGACGCACGTTACAGCGTGCTCGAGTCGGCGCTCAATCGCTACGGTACGCCCGAACACTGGGTGAAGATCAACGCCAAGCTGAAGCTGCTGGGCGAAGAGGACAAACGCATTCAGTTCTGGGTGGTGAGTGGTGATCCGGGCTACGAATATGGTCAGCCGGATGCGCTGATCCGCGCCTTCGCCAAAGGCCCGACGGGCATGCATGACCTGCAGTTGCCCGATCATCCCTATCCGCTGAAAGTGCTACTCACCGAACTGCCGGCCAAGGATCAGCGTCCGCCGCTGCGCTTCATGATCGGCATCGACACCGAGACCTTCCACGAGACCCAGCACAACCTGCTGATCGCCCTGATCGGCCTGGCGATTGCCGGGGTGTTGATGGCTTCCGCGCTGGGTTACTGGGTGGCGCACATCGGCCTCAAACCGCTGATCAAACTGTCTCAGGAGGCGCAACGACTGGCGCCGCCACTGCGGGCCGGGCGCTTGCGGATGTCGCCGTTGCCGCCGGAGCTTGAGCAGTTTGTCGACTCGTTCAACTCGACGCTGGAACGGGTCGAACAAGCCTATTCGCGGCTGGAATCGTTCAACGCCGACGTGGCCCATGAACTGCGCTCACCGCTGACCAACCTGATCGGCCAGACCCAGGTCGCACTGACCCGCGGGCGCTCTGCCGAGCATTATTTCGAGGTGCTGCAATCCAATCTTGAAGAGCTGGAACGGCTGCGTTCGATCATCAACGACATGCTGTTTCTGGCCAGCGCCGACCAGGGCAGCAAGGCGACCAGACTCACCGAAGCTTCGCTGGCCGATGAAGTGGCGACCACGCTGGAGTACCTGGATTTCATCCTCGAAGACGCGCAAGTACAGGTGCACGTGAGTGGCGATGCGCAGGTGCGGATCGAGATCGCGCATTTGCGTCGGGCGTTGATCAATCTGTTGAGCAACGCGGTGCAGCACACCGGGCCGGGCCAGGTGATCGAGGTGCGCATCGAGGTGGAAGAGCACCAGGTGAGCATCGGCGTGGCCAACCCCGGATCGCCGATTGCCAGCGAGCATTTGCCGCGCCTGTTCGAGCGTTTCTACCGAGTGGATGCGTCGCGCAGCAACAGCGGCAACAACCATGGTTTGGGGCTGGCGATCGTCAAGGCGATTGCGCTGATGCATGGCGGGGATGTGTTTGTGCGCAGCGATCGAGGGATGAATACCTTCGGGATTTATCTGCCGGTCTGAAAAGCCCCTCACCCTAACCCTCTCCCAGAGGGAGAGGGGACTGACCGCGTTGTTGTTCCGAAATACACCGACCTGAAATAGCCAGCCGAACTCAGGGTTTGAAAAGCATGGAGATCTGCTCCCTTTCCCCTCGCCCACTTGGGGCTGACCGCGCTGTTCTTCCAAAGTACGCCGACCTGAAATAGCCAGTCGAACTCAGGCTTTGAAAAGCATGGAGATCTGCTCCCTTTCCCCCTCGCCTACTTGGGACTGACCGCGTTGTTGTTCCGAAATACACCGACCTGAAATAGCCAGTCGAACTCAGGCTTTGAAAAGCATGGAGATCTACTCCCTTTCCCCCTCGCCCCCTTGGGGGAGAGGGCTGGGGTGAGGGGGTGACTTTTGCTTCTGCTGTAACAGTCATTTATGAAAATCACGCTGTTTCCCAACGCCCGGCAACCTTATCTTTGCCCGCACCAAACAGCACTTGCCAAGCAAGAAGGTTTTCAAGATGTCCAACAGTATGGGTATTGCCAGCGCTTTCGTTTTGTCCTCGTTGATCCTGTCGCCGATGGCGATGGCTGAAGAATCGCAGTCGTTCGTAGCGCAGAATGCCGCTCGCGCTCACGCATTCGAACAGTCTCAGGCAGAAGTGATGGCCAAATCGCAAGACGCCACACAAGCCCCGCAGGCCGCCGCTTCCCAGGCTAAAGCGTCCGAGAAGGACAGCTGAGTCGCGCGCCGTTCCAACGTTTCCCTCGACGCGGTTGTTTGGCTCTTCCCGTTCAACCGTCGTCATTCCAGGCCGCTGATGTTCAGCGGCCTTTTTTCGTTGTGGTCTGAAAGCCATCCGGTTCGTCTGTAACAATAAGAAACATCCAGCCCCTCAAGACATTGAGGGGTCAGTTGACCCAAGGAGCTTTACCGCAAGTGCGTTACCCAGTCCGCTATACCCCGTTATTCATTGCAATCGCCGCAACGATTGTTCCCGCCGCCCAAGCCGACGAAGCGGCCAAAGCAGGTTTCGTTGAAGGCGCGAGCCTCAACCTCAACGCCCGTAACTACTACATGAATCGCAACCGTCTGCAGCAGACGGACGACAACATCGAGTGGGGCCAGGGGTTTCTCGGGATCTTCCAGTCGGGTTACACCGAAGGCACCATCGGCTTCGGCATCGACGCGCACGCCATGCTCGGGCTGAAGCTCGATGGCGGTGGCGGCACGGATGGTTCGAGCATCCTCCCGGTGAGCGATGGCAACGGCAAGGCACCGGGCGCATTCTCGACTGCCGGCGGCACCCTGAAAATGCGTGCGTTCGATACCGAGTTGAAGGCCGGCGACCTGTTCCTCACCAACCCGGTGATCGCCGGTGGTGACAGCCGTATGCTGCCGCAGACCTTCCGTGGCGTCAGCCTGACCAACCACAGCTTCGACGGCTGGATGTTCGAGGTTGGCCAGGCCAGTTTCACCAAGCCTTACAACCAGAGCGGTCGCCAGCGCATCGGCACCTCGTACGGCCAACTCGCCGAGGGCGACGAGAGCCGCCATCTGAACTGGGCCGGGGTTTCCTGGAGCGGCGTCGAAGGCCTGACCAGCAACCTGTACGCCGCCGAGCTGAAGGACATCTGGAACCAGTACTACTACGACCTCGACTACACCTGGACGCTTAACGATCTGGTCAGCCTCAACCCGGGCCTGCACTTCTATCACACGCAGGACACCGGCGACGCATTGCTGGGTGACATCGACAACAACACCTACAGCCTGCATTTCACCATCGGCATCGGCAGCCACAGCGTCACGGCCGCGTACCAACGGGTCAACGGCAACACGCCGTTCGACTACATCAGCCAGGGTGACAGCGTTTACCTCGATAACTCCCAGCAGTACTCGGACTTCAATGGCCCGAACGAGCGCTCGTGGAAACTCAAGTACGCGTATGACTTCGCCGGCCTCGGCATGCCGGGCCTGACCTCGGCGGTGTCCTACTCGCGCGGTACCGTGGACCTGACCAAGGTCGACCCGGCCAGCAAAGGTTACGCCTCGTGGTACAGCGCCGACGGTCGCAACGCCAGGCACTGGGAGCGCGACATCGACCTGAAATACTTGGTGCAGAGCGGCCAGGCCAAAGACCTCGCGATACGCCTGCAATGGGCGACCAACCGTGGCGGCAACGGCTACGGCGCGATCGACACTGACACAGATGAATACCGTGTCATCATCGACTACCCGATCAACGTCTTCTAAGATCACCCCAAAGTCAGGCGCGACTCGCACAGATCCTGTGGCGAGGGCGCTTGCTCCCGCTGGACTGCGCAGCAGGCCCCTCCGCAAAAAGAGGGGTCGCTACGCGGCCCAACGGGAGCAAGGGCCCTCGCCACAGTCGATTCAGTGTTTGTGCAACTACGCTAACAAGATCTCCTCAACCGACAGCCCCCACCATGATCGCGAACCGTACCTCACCTGCGGGCAAGACCGGACGCCCCGAATTGCTGCTGATCTGCGGCAGTTCGCTGACGGTGATCGCGATTCTGTGCATCGTCACTTTTCTACTGATTCGCGAGCACGCCAGCGCTCAGGAAACGGCCACCCGTAGCGCAACCACCATCGCGCAGTTGATCGACGCCGACGTGCTGCGCACGGTCGAACTGTACGACCTGACCCTGCAAGGCCTGATCGCCGCCGCCCAACGCGATGACTTGCACGACGTCACTCCGCAGATCCGCCATCTGGCGCTGTTCGACCGCTCCACGACGGCCCGCTTCAAGGGCGACATCCTGTTGCTCGACAAGCACGGCGATGTGGTCGCCGACTCTTCACGGATAGTGCCCAAGCCGGGCAACTTTGCCGACCGCGAGTACTTCCTCGCCCATGCCTTAAACCGCGACACCGGTATGTTCATCAGTCGTCCATTCAAAACCCGCTGCGATTGCGACGAGGCCAACCAGTGGCGCATCAGCTTCAGTCGGCGGATCTCCTCGGACACCGGCGAGTTCGTCGGCGTGGCGGTGGCGTCGATGAAGCTCGACTACTTCGATCAGTTGTTCAACAGCCTCGACATCGGCAAAGACAGCACGCTGAACATCATCAACAGCGACGGCGTCCTGTTGGCGCAGAAGCCGTATCTGCAAAGCGACTCCATCGGCAAAAGTTTCGGCAACCGACCAAACGTGATGCGGATACTGGGCGACAAGGACGGCAATGGCAGTTTCACCAGCACCTCGAGCATGGACCATCAGCAACGCCTCTACACCTATTCGCGGGTCGGCAATCTGCCCCTGACGGTGATGGTCGCGCTGTCCAGCGATGAAGTGTTCGGCACCTGGCGCCGTACCGCGATACTGATCAGTGGTGCCACCGGCGTGCTCTGCGCCGGATTACTCTGGTTGACCTGGCTGCTCGCCCGGGAGCTGCGTTTGCGCCAGCGCGCCGAGCGCGAGCTGGCGCAACTGGCCGCGACCGATGCACTGACCGGCGTGGCCAACCGGCGCATGCTCGATCAGTCGTTGCGCCACGAGTGGTTCCGCGCCCAGCGTTCAGGCCAGCCGTTGTCGGTGATGATGATCGATGCCGATCACTTCAAGGCGTTCAATGACCGGCATGGCCATCAGGCCGGCGACCGGGCGCTGAAGACGCTGGCCAAGGTCATCACCGAAAATGTGCGGCGACCGGCGGATCTGGTGGCGCGCTATGGCGGCGAGGAGTTTTCGGTGATTCTGGCCGAGACCGATGGCCATGGCGCACAGCAGATTGCCGAGCATATTCGTCAGGCGGTGGAGCAGTTGCCGTTGGTCGACGGCGCGGAGTGGCCGATGACCGTGAGCATTGGCATCGCGACGTGGACGGCGGCGAAGGAAATGACGCTGGAGCAGCTGTTGTTTGCAGCGGACAAGGCGCTGTATCAGGCCAAGGAAGGTGGGCGCAATCGGGTGGTGGTGGCTACCTGAAAGGTCTGTGGCGATTGCAACGGCGCCTTCGCGAGCAAGCTCGCTCCCACATTTGAAGTGCATTCCCCTGTGGGAGCGAGCTTGCTCGCGAAGAGGCCAGATCAGGCACTAGAGAAACCACAGGCATAAAAAAAGGCCATCCGAGGATGGCCTTCAAAAAACTAGAGAGGTTTTTTACTTACACTGCCGCAACCGGGCGCATGTAAGAGATCGGTGCGGTACTGGCGTCTTCGAACGTCACCACTTCCCAAGCATCTGTCTGCTCAATCAACTTGCGCAGCAACTGGTTGTTCAGTGCATGACCGGACTTGAAGCCTTTGAACTCACCAATCAGGCTGTTACCCAGCAGGTACAGATCGCCAATGGCATCGAGGATCTTGTGCTTCACGAATTCGTCTTCATAGCGAAGACCGTCTTCGTTCAGTACGCCATCGGCATCGACCACGATTGCGTTTTCAACGCTGCCGCCGAGTGCGAGGTTGTGCTTGCGCAGGTACTCGATATCACTCATGAAACCAAAGGTACGGGCGCGGCTGACTTCTTTTACGAACGAAGTGCTGGAAAAATCCACGCTTGCACTTTGGGTGCGGTCCCGGAATACCGGGTGATCGAAATCGATCTCGAAGCTCACCTTGAACCCTTCGAAAGGGACGAAAGTGGCGCGCTTGTCGCCGTCTTCCACTGTCACTTCACGCAGGATGCGGATGAATTTCTTGGCGGCGTCCTGTTCTTCCAGGCCAGCCGATTGAATCAGGAATACGAAAGGTCCAGCGCTGCCATCCATGATCGGGACTTCGGACGCGGAGAGCTCGACGTAGGCGTTATCGATGCCCAGGCCAGCCATGGCCGAGAGCAAGTGCTCTACCGTGTCCACTTTGACGTCGCCGTTAATCAGCGTCGTCGACATAGTGGTTTCACCGACGTTTTCCGCGCGGGCAGGAATCTGCACCACAGGGTCGAGGTCAGCGCGACAAAACACAATGCCAGTGTCGACAGGCGCAGGCTTGAGGGTCAGATAGACCTTCTCACCGGAGTGCAGGCCTACACCTGTGGCACGGATAATATTTTTCAGTGTGCGTTGTTTAATCATGGCTTGGGCCGCTTCAGCGCAAATTGCGAACTGGTATCAACAAAGGCTGGCGATGATAGCAGACCGAGCCTTTGCTGAACACCAATCACCTTCATAGCCCTGATACATTCCATCAATCAGCCTGACGACGCAGGAAAGCCGGGATGTCCAGGTAGTCCAGGTCATCTTGCGGATTCATCTTCGCGGCAGCCGCAGCACCGGCCTGAGCCTGGTTGCGCATGACGGTCGGACGGTCCAGATCACGGTAGTTCACCGCGGGTGCTTCCTGACGGGTCGGAGCCGGTTGTTGCACCTGAGCAGCCGCCATCGAAGTGTGAACGGTGTTGTCGATGACCTTCACAGGCTTCTCGATTTTCGCGCCCAGACCGGTGGCAACCACGGTAACGTGCAGTTCGTCGCGCATGTCCGGATCGATCACGGTACCGACCTTGACCATCGCGTGCTCAGAAGCGAAGGCTTCGATGATGCTACCCACGTCGGAGTACTCACCCAGGGACAGGTCAGGACCGGCGGTGATGTTCACCAGGATGCCGCGCGCGCCTTGCAGGTTCACGTCTTCCAGCAGCGGGTTGCGGATCGCCGCTTCAGTGGCTTCACGTGCACGGTTCGGACCGCTGGCGCAGCCAGTGCCCATCATCGCCATGCCCATTTCGCTCATCACGGTACGCACGTCGGCGAAGTCGACGTTGATCATGCCCGGACGCTTGATGATGTCGGAGATACCGCGAACGGCACCGGCCAGTACATCGTCTGCCTTGGCGAAAGCCGACAGCAGGCTTGCGTCTTTACCGAGGATGGTCAGCAGCTTCTCGTTGGGAATGGTGATCAACGAGTCGACGCTTTCGGAGAGCATGCGGATGCCTTCATCGGCGATCTGCATACGCTTGCGGCCTTCGAACGGGAACGGACGCGTTACGACAGCAACGGTCAGAATGCCCATTTCCTTGGCCACTTCGGCGATGATCGGCGCAGCACCGGTACCGGTACCGCCACCCATGCCGGTGGTGATGAACACCATGTTGGTGCCCTGCAGGACTTCGGCAATGCGCTCACGGTCTTCCAGAGCGGCCTGACGACCTACTTCAGGGTTGGCGCCAGCGCCCAGACCTTTGGTCACGCCGGTGCCCAGTTGCAGGATGGTCCGCGCGCCGATGTTTTTCAGCGCTTGAGCATCGGTGTTGGCGCAGATGAACTCAACGCCTTCGATGTTGCTCTTGACCATGTGGTTGACAGCGTTGCCGCCGCCACCGCCAACACCGATAACTTTGATTACCGGGCTTGCGGGGATGTTGTCTACGAGTTCGAACATTTTCCCTCTCCTTACATTCTCTAGTTTTTTCGCCTACTGCTGTTTGTTGCGGTGCATCTACTGCTATTGCGTGCCGCTTGAAGCTTGACGCTCCGAGCTGCTTTTAAAAGTTGCCTTGAACCCACTTCTTCAATCGGTCCAGCAACGGCGCCTGTGGCTCTTCGTTGCTGTAGCTGTCGCGGCTGCCGATGCCGGAGAACGAAACCCCGTCGGACTGCTTTTGCAGGCCGTACATCAACAAACCCACGCCAGTGGAATAAATCGGGTTGCGCACCACGTCATCCAGGCCCTTGACGCCATGCGGCACGCCGAGGCGGACCGGCATGTGGAAGATTTCTTCGGCCAGTTCGGTGGCGCCTTCCATCTTCGACGTGCCGCCGGTCAGGACGATGCCCGCCGGGATCAGGTCTTCGTAGCCGCTGCGACGCAGCTCGGCCTGGATCAGGGTGAACAGTTCGTCGTAACGCGGCTCGACCACTTCGGCCAGAGCCTGACGCGACAGTTCACGCGGTGGACGGTCGCCGACGCTCGGCACCTTGATGGTTTCACCGGCACCGGCCAGTTTGGCCAGGGCGCAGGCGTAGCGGATCTTGATTTCTTCGGCGTACTGGGTCGGGGTGCGCAACGCCATGGCGATGTCGTTGGTCACTTGATCACCGGCAATCGGGATCACTGCGGTGTGGCGGATCGCGCCTTCGGTGAAGATCGCGATGTCGGTGGTGCCGCCGCCGATGTCGACCAGGCACACGCCCAGCTCTTTTTCGTCGTCAGTCAGCACCGAGTAGGCCGAGGCCAGTTGCTCGAGAATGATGTCGTCGATTTCCAGACCGCAACGACGCACGCATTTTTCAATGTTCTGTGCGGCGTTGACGGCGCAGGTGACCACGTGAACCTTGGCTTCCAGACGGACGCCGGACATGCCCAGAGGCTCGCGGACGCCTTCCTGGTTGTCGATCACGTAATCCTGCGGCAGGGTGTGCAG
>NZ_QAIU01000550.1:25384-26013 GCF_003061205.1 Pseudomonas sp. HMWF006 | reverse complement strand
CGCAACGGACCGGCCGGCAGGCAGCGTTTGTTTCCGAGGCCACGGGCGGCGTCGATCAGTACCAGTTCCAGATCCCGGGCCAGGCGGTAATGCTGCATGCCATCGTCGGAGAGAATCAGGTCCAGCGGCTCGCTGGCGAGCAAAGCTTTGACGGCGGCGCTGCGATCAGGGTCGATCATCAGAGGCACCCCGGTGCGCTGGACGATCAGCAGCGGTTCGTCGCCGGCGATGGCGGCGTGCTGGTCGGCTTCGACCCGCCACGGCAATTGCGGCGGCTTGGCACCGTAACCACGGCTGACCACGCCCACGCGCAAACCGCTGCGCCGGCAGTGCTCGATCAGCCAGAGGATCATCGGCGTCTTGCCGGTACCGCCGACGGTGATGTTACCCACGACGATCAGGGGCACCGGCGGCTGATAGATTGCGCCTTCACCATCAAGAAAGCGCCGACGTTTATTGACCACCACGCGGCGATACAACATTTCCAGCGGCCGCAACAGCGTCAGGGCCGGGTGCCCCTGATACCACGCGGCGAGCAAGCGATCGGACAGGCTCATCAGGATTTGGGCGCCGCCTCGACCGTGGTCATGCGCAGATGGCTGAAACCGAGCTTGCCGGCCGCGTCCATG
>NZ_QAIU01000550.1:23902-25374 GCF_003061205.1 Pseudomonas sp. HMWF006 | reverse complement strand
ATGCTGAGTCTTGCCATCGGCACTGATCGACAACGGCATGTTGGTGTCGCCGTTGGCCTCTTTCTGCATGGCTTCCATCAGCGTCGCCAGGTCGTTCTTCGGCAGAATCTTGTTGTTCACCGAGAACACGCCTTCGGCGCTGATCGCGACATCCAGTTGCTTGAGCTGCTGGTCTTCGGCGGGCGAACCGCTGACCGACTCAGGCAGATCGACACGCAACTGGGTCTCGCGGGTGAAGGTGGTGGTCACGACGAAAAACAGCAGCAGGATGAACACCACGTCAATCAGCGACGCG
Source organism: Pseudomonas sp. HMWF006 (assembly GCF_003061205.1). NCBI lineage: Bacteria > Pseudomonadati > Pseudomonadota > Gammaproteobacteria > Pseudomonadales > Pseudomonadaceae > Pseudomonas > Pseudomonas sp. HMWF006. The sequence continues at coordinate 25,079 of NZ_QAIU01000550.1, read as the reverse complement.
AGATTGATGTCCACCGTTTCCCGGGGTTTGCGACGGAATTTCACGCTCTTTCCCCGGCCAGATCGACGTCACGGTCGCCCTGCACCACTTCGACCAGTTTGATCGCCTCCTGCTCCATGCCCACCACCAGTTCGTCGATGCGGCGTTGCAGGAAACGGTGGAAGAACACCGACGGAATACCGACCATCAGGCCCGCCGCCGTGGTGATCAGCGCCTTGGAAATACCGCCGGCCAATACCGATGCATTGGTGGTCATGCCGGAGCCGGTGAAGGCACTGAAAATATCGATCATGCCCAGCACCGTACCCAGCAGGCCGAGCAGCGGCGCCATGGCAGCAATGGTGCCCAGCGCGTTGACGTAGCGCTCCAGCTCGTGGATCACCCGCCCGGCGGCTTCTTCGATGCATTCCTTCATGATCTCGCGACCATGCTTGGAATTGGCCAGGCCCGCGGCAAGGATTTCACCCAGCGGCGAATTGGCGCGCAATTCCTTGAGTTTTTCTTTATTGAGCTGCTTGTCCTTGATCCACACCCAGACCTGGCCCAGCAGATGCTCGGGGGTAACGCGACTGGCGCGCAGGGTCCACAGGCGCTCGGCGACAATCGCCATGGCCGCGATGGAACTCAGAATGATCGGCAACATCATCCAGCCGCCGGATTTGACCAATTCCCACACAGTGACAGTCCCCTCGAAAAAGTGCGCCACTTTACCATACCGCTTCGCGATCAGGACCCGCCGGCCCGACGACCGTGATGGTGCATTCAAGCGCGCTCCGATCAACGGGCCAATACTGGCGAATCACGCCAGAAACGCCGGTGTTGACGCATCGTCCGCGCCGGTTTGAACCTGCCCAGTTGCAGATGAATCGCGCCGTGCTCGGCGCTGTCGTAAATGCGCAGGCCCTGCTTGCGATAGCGCGCCAGTACCGTGGGATGAGGATGGCCGAACGAATTGCCGTGGCCGCGGGAAATCAGCACCGTTTCAGGATTCAACACCTTGAGCAGGGCCATCGAGGAAGAGGTGCGGCTGCCGTGATGGGGGGCCTGCAGCCATTGGGTCGGGACTGCCAGCGCGCTGTCGAGCAGAACCCGCTCGGCGTGAAGGTCGATGTCGCCGGTGAGCAACAGGCGCTCGCCATTGGCCTCGACCTGCAACACGCAGGAACGCTGGTTGCTG
>NZ_QAIU01000550.1:23165-23892 GCF_003061205.1 Pseudomonas sp. HMWF006 | reverse complement strand
CTGCCACTGCCGTCCACTTTCGCAGGCGTGGGCACTCAATTCGGCAGGCAGGCCCGGCGGATCGCCGCTGATGACTCGCGCCACCGGCAAGCCGCGTGTAATCGCCAGCGCGCCGCCGGCATGATCGGCGTCGGCATGGCTGAGCATCATCAGATCAATGTGTTCCACGCGCAGTTTGCGCAACGCCGGCACTACCACCCGTTCACCGAGGTCGAAATCGCCGAAACGCGGCCCGGCGTCATACAGCAACGTGTGATGACGCGTGCGGATCAGAATCGCCAGGCCTTGGCCAACATCCAATTGCCAGACATCCGCCAGGCCGTGTGCCAGTGGCTCGCGTGGCGGCAGCGCCAGGATCAGCAGTAGTGGCCAGCCCAAAATCCTCATGGGCACGCCTCGCGGCAGCAGCAACAGCAACGCGCCAAGTGCGCCGATCGCCCAGACCCACACCGGCATCGAAGCCGCCACCCAGGCCGGCCAGTGTCCGGCAATGAGCGCCAGCCCGCGAAACAGCCCGTCGATCAAGACACCCGCCAGCCACAGTAAACCTTCGCCGACATACGGCAGCGGTAACAACACCGTGCCAAGCAGCGCGGGTGGCAGCACCACCAGACTGACCCAAGGCACCGCCAACAGATTCGCCAACGGCCCGCTGAGGCTGATCGGCAGGTTCAGCGCCAGCAACACCGGACACAAACCGATCGCAATCAGCCATTGCGCCCGAGTC
>NZ_QAIU01000550.1:22727-23146 GCF_003061205.1 Pseudomonas sp. HMWF006 | reverse complement strand
CCACAACCCCGGCCGCAACCCGGCCAGTGGATCGACCAACAGCACGCCATTGAACGCCAGCAACAGCGGCCACCACGCGCCCAGATGACGAAAGCGCAGGCGCCACAGCAACACCAGCCCCACCATCACGCAGGCGCGTTGCACCGGCACGTCAAACCCGGCCAGCAACGCGTAGCCGAGCGCCGCCGCGAACGCCAGACCGCAGGCCCACGGCAGCCATGGCCAGCGCAGTGGCCACACGCCCAGACGGGCCAATCCGGCGACCAACAGGTACATGACCGCCGCCAACAGGCCGATGTGCTGGCCGGAAATCACCAGCAAATGCACGGTGCCGGTGTGTTGCAGAATGCGCCAATCTTCGCGACTGAGCCCCGAGCCGTCACCCAGCACCAAAGCCGCCAGCGCTCCGGCCCGCCCTT
>NZ_QAIU01000550.1:9949-22717 GCF_003061205.1 Pseudomonas sp. HMWF006 | reverse complement strand
TCCTTGACCGTGCCGGTCGCACCGACGCGTTGGGCCAACAACCAGGCTTCATGATCGAAGGCATCCGGATTGAGCAGCCCGCCGGGGCGCTTGAACTTCACCGCCAATCGCCAGCGCTCGCCGCTGTTGACCGGTGGCCCGGCATACCAGGCCAGCCGCAGCAACGTTGGCAGTTTCTCGTGACGCGAGCGGGCATCGGCAAGTTCGAAGCGCACGACGCCATCGCTGGTTTGCGGCAATCCCGTCACCCGCCCTTCGATCCAGCGGGTTTCGCCGTCCAGCACTGGCGAGAGTCGATCATTCAACGCCCACTGCGCACCGACGCAGCTCCAGGTGAAGCCGAACAGCAGAAACGCCACTGGATAGCTGCGAAACGGCAACACCATCAACGCCACCACCGGCAGCAGCACCACGACCCCGACCGGCGGTAACGCCGGCATAAAAAGCGGCACCAGCAGACCGACTGCCAGCGCCATCATCCCTGTGCGCATAAGCCCGTCCTTGAGAGTCCCGCACTTAGGCATAGCGCTTGGCGGGCACGACCGTCGTCAACAATTGTCACAAAGTCTGAATGGGCGCTTCGTAGAATCCAGACATACTTGCCGCCTTAACCGACCGAGAAGCCTTATGCCCCGGCGCTTATTCAAACGTTACATGCCTGACCCGACGAGCATCAGGGAACACAAATCCTTACGCTTTCTCGGCAAGTTGCTGCACGACCCGAACCTCTGGCACCTCAACCGCCACTCGGTGGCCCGTGCGATGGCCGTCGGCCTGTTCGCTGCATTTCTGCCGATTCCGGCGCAGATGCTGGTGGCCGCTGCGCTGGCCATTACCGTGCGTGGCAATCTGCCGATCGCCGTGAGTCTGGTCTGGCTGACCAACCCGATCACCATGCCGGCGGTGTTCTTTTGCACCTATCAGGCCGGGGCATGGTTGATGGATGTGCCTGCCCGGCATCTGCCGGATGAGTTGACCTGGGAATGGATCAGCGGCCAATTGTCGACGTTGTGGCAGCCGTTTTTGCTGGGCTCGGTGGTCTGCGGGCTGGTACTCGGTGCCCTCGCCTACTGCATTGTGATGATGTATTGGCGCTGGTGGGTGGCGCGGCAATGGGCGCGGCGCAAGAAAAGCCGCATGCGCTGAATGCAAAACGGCCTCCGCATTGGAGGCCGTTTTTTTGTAGCGTCTGAATGAACCCCATCGCGGGCAAGCCCGCTCTCACAGAATCGGGTTTGCCCGGAATTATGTGAACGACACAATCCCTGTCGCAGCAGGCTTGTCCGCGATGACAGCGACGCGGTTTGGGATCAGGTCCGCATCCCGCGCCCACTCACCAGCAACCGCGCACAACCGACATACAGCACCACGGTCGCCACCAGCATGAAGGTGATCGCAATGCCGATACGGATATCCGACACACCAAGAATGCCGTACCGAAAGGCGTTGACCATGTGCAGCACCGGGTTGGCCAGCGACACGGTCTGCCAGAACGGCGGCAGCAGCGTGATCGAATAAAACACGCCACCCAAGTAGGTCAGCGGCGTCAGCACAAACGTCGGGATGATCGAAATATCATCGAAGTTGCGCGCAAACACGGCGTTGATGAAGCCCAGAAGCGAGAAGATCGTCGCCGTCAGAATCACCACCAGCAAAGTCACGCCGAGGTGATGCACCTGCAGATGGGTGAAGAACAACGACAAAATCGTCACGATCACCCCGACCATCAAGCCGCGCAGCACGCCGCCAACGGTGTAGCCGATCAGGATGGTGTGCGGCGATACCGGCGACACCATCAGTTCTTCGATGGAGCGCTGGAACTTGCTGCCGAAAAAGCTCGACACCACGTTGCCGTAGGAGTTGGTAATCACCGACATCATGATCAGCCCCGGCACGATGTACTCCATGTAGGTGAAGCCACCCATGTCGCCGATCTGCCGGCCGATCAGGTTACCGAAGATCACGAAATACAGAACCATGGTGATCGCCGGCGGCAGCAGGGTCTGCGGCCAGATCCGGGTAAAGCGCCGGACTTCCCGATAAACAATGGTGTTGAGGGCGACGAGGTTGGGACGGAATTCGGAACTCATACCGCCACCTTCGACAGATTTTTCTCCACCAGGGACACGAACAGCTCCTCGAGGCGATTGGTTTTGTTACGCAGGCTCAGCACTTCGATGTTCTGCTGCGCCAATTGAGTGAACAGTGCGGTGATGCCCATGGACTTGTCGACCTGGACTTCCAGGGTATGGCTGTCGATCAACCGGGCGGGATAGCCGAGCAATTGCGGCGCCACGTTCAAGTCGGTTTTCAGGTCCAGCAGGAAGGTCTCGACGTGCAGCTGGCCCAGCAGTTGTTTCATGCTGGTGTTCTCGACGATGGTGCCGTGGTCGATGATGCCGATGTTGCGGCACAGCTGCTCAGCCTCTTCCAGATAATGCGTGGTGAGGATGATGGTGATGCCCTTCTCGTTCAGTTCAGTGAGGAACGTCCACATCGACCGGCGCAGCTCAATGTCGACCCCGGCGGTCGGTTCGTCGAGGATCAGCAGGCGCGGTTCATGCACCAGCGCCCGGGCGATCATCAAGCGACGCTTCATGCCGCCGGACAGCGACCGCGACGGCACATCGCGCTTGTCCCACAGGCCGAGTTGGGTCAGGTACTGCTCGGCGCGTTCCTTGGCGATTTTCGCCGGAATGCCGTAGTAGCCGGCCTGGGTCACGACGATGTCAAAGGTCTTTTCGAACTGGTTGAAGTTGAATTCCTGAGGCACCACGCCGATCGAGCGCTTGAGCGCTGCCGGGTTCTTGTCCAGGTCATGGCCGAAGATATTCACCGTACCGCTGGTCTTGTTCACCAGGGTCGAGAGAATGCCGATGGTTGTGGATTTGCCGGCACCGTTGGGGCCGAGCAAGGCGAAAAAGTCACCTTCGGCGACGTCCAGATCGATACCACTCAAGGCCTGGAACCCGTTGCCGTAGGTTTTGGTTAGCTGCCGGATGGACAGAGCGGAACTCATATCGGATTTACGCACCAAGAAGGGAAGAAAAGGAAAGATTGGGCCGGGCGGCGAACAAAACAACCACGGCACGCGAACGCAATGGTGCTTGCCGCCGCCACACAAGTACAGTCAAGTGTGTCGATAGTTATTATCAAGTCAACGCGGTCATGACTGCTTTCTGATACGCCGGACGCTGCTTCAACCGTGCATACCACGCTTCCAGATACGGCTGTGCGGCACGCTCGATGGGCATCTCGAACCAGGCATAAATGAAGGAGCCGAGGGGAATGTCACCCATGCCGATTTCGCTTCCGGACAGGTAAGGCTGGCTGGCGAGCGCCTGATCGGCCATGTTCAACAGCTCGGTGCATTCCTTGATCGCAGCGTTGATTGCGGGCCAGTCCTGCTTGTCGGCGGGCGTGCGCAATACGCCCCAGAACACGGTACGGAAGGGACCGGCAAAACTCGAGGTGGTCCAGTCCATCCACTTGTCAGCGATGGCTCGTGCCTGCGGATCGGCCGAGTACCACGCACTGTTCGGCGCATGTTTGGCCAGCAGATAGCGCACGATCGCGTTGGATTCCCACAGCACAAAGCCGTCATCCTCGATCACCGGTACCCGGCCGTTCGGGTTCATCGCCCGATATTCAGGCGTATCGACCACACCGAAGGCGCCACCGGCATCAATCGCCTCATACGCCAGACCCAACTCCTCGGCGGCCCACAGCGGCTTCCGGACATTCGATGAGTTTTTCCGTCCCCAGATCTTCAGCATGACCGCCTCTTTTCAAATGAGTGGGCAGGCAGCATACGCCGGATCAGACACGGCTCAAATCACTCTGCATATCACCCAGCACCGTCGCCTGTTTATCGCCGAACAGATGCGGGTAGCACTTTTTCAGGTGTTCGAAGAAGAACTGTTCCGGCACATCGGCGAACTGGCCGTGATCGACCAGGTACTCCATCAACTGCGCGCCGTCGCGGTTGAACGGGTGGAAAACACTGTCGTGGATGCCGTCGAATTCCAGCGGCGCGACGTTGAACAGTTCGCAGAGTTTCTGGTTGAAGGCCGGCGTAGCCTTGACCCAGCGCCCGTTCAGGAACAGTTCGGTGTAGCCGTGCATGGCGAACACGTCGCTGCGCAGCAACTCCAGCAGACGCGGGGTCGACAGATGATTTCTGACATCGGCCAGACCGATGCGCGCGGGAATCCCGCAATGCCGCGCGCACCCGGCCAGCAACGTGGCCTTGGGCACGCAATAACTCTCCCCCGTCGCCAGGGCATAGCTGCCGCACAGGGTTTGCGGGTCGAGACTGAAGGTGTAGGGGTTGTAGCGCACCGCCTCGCGCACGGCGTAGTAAAGACTGACCGCCTGCGCGAGCGGATCGCGGCTGGCTCCACGGTACTGTTCGGCGAACTCCACCACGGCGGGGTGGTCACTATCGATGAAGCGGCCGGGACTCAGATACTCGTGCATGACGACATTCTCCTGGGTGAGCCCCGAGTCTAGCGACAGCCCAAGCACAGAGATAACGACGTTTCGGCCAAACTTGGACGCAAAGGCGCGGGATGAGCGAACGATTTCCCACACGTGTTGCCCACCGAACCTACGAAAACCATCCGGGGTTTCCCACGATTTCAATCACCTTGCTCTGACCACCCGGTTTTACAGATGCCGTCTAAGCTCTGGAGGGTCGATTTGCCTTGGTTCACGGAGGACTGAATATGCTGTTGTTGTGGATACTGGTTTTGATCGTTGGCGTGGCGTATCTCGCCCACCGGCGCGTCGCCCCGCTGCCGGCGTTGGGCATCGTTGCCGTCTATCTGCTGGCAATGGGTATTTTCAGTCATGCACCGGGCTGGCTGCTGGTGGTGCTCTGGGTCCTGTTGGCGGTGGTCGCCGCACCGTTGCTGTTGCCTGACCTGCGCCGCCAACACTTCACCGCGCCGCTGTTCAACTGGTTTCAGAAAACCCTGCCGCCGATGTCGCAGACCGAGCGCGACGCGATCGACGCCGGCACCGTATGGTGGGATGGCGAGCTGTTCAGCGGTCGTCCGGACTGGGAAAAACTGCTGGCCTATCCCAAGGCGCAACTGACCGAAGAGGAACAGGCGTTCATCGACGGTCCGACTGAAGAACTCTGCGCCATGGTCACCGACTGGCAGATCGGCCAGGCGATGGACCTGCCGCCTGAAGCCTGGGCGCACATCAAGGAGCACGGCTTCTTCGCCCTGATCATTCCCAAGGAATTCGGGGGCAAGGGGTTCTCGGCCTACGCTCACTCGCAAGTGGCGATGAAACTCGCCACCCGCAGCGGCGACCTCGCCTCCACCGTCATGGTGCCCAACTCCCTCGGCCCTGCCGAACTGTTGCTGCATTACGGCACCGACGAACAGCGCAATCACTACCTGCCACGGCTGGCCCGTGGCGACGACATCCCTTGCTTCGCCCTCACCGGCCCGCTCGCCGGTTCCGACGCCGGGGCAATGCCCGACACCGGGATCATCTGCAAAGGTCAGTGGGAAGGTCAGGAAGTCATCGGCCTGCGCCTGAACTGGGAAAAGCGCTATATCACCCTCGGCCCGGTCGCGACCCTGCTCGGCCTTGCGTTCAAGGCCTACGACCCGGAGCATCTGCTGGGCGACAAGGAAGACCTCGGCATCAGCCTCGCGTTGATTCCGACCGATACCGCGGGCGTGGAAATCGGCCGTCGTCATTTGCCGCTGGGCGCGGCATTCATGAATGGCCCGAACTCCGGTAAAGACGTGTTCATCCCGCTGGACTTCCTCATCGGTGGTCAGGAAATGCTCGGCAAGGGCTGGATGATGCTGATGAATTGCCTGTCGGTCGGCCGTTCGATCTCGCTGCCAGCCGTCGGTACGGGTGCGGCCAAGTTCACCAGTCTGGTAACCGGCCAATACGCGCAGATTCGCGAGCAATTCAACGTGCCACTGTCGGCGTTCGAAGGCATCCAGGAAGCCATGGCGCGCATCGGCGGCAACGCGTGGATGATGGACGCTGCGCGGATGCTCACCGCCAACGCGGTGGACCTCGGTGAGAAACCGTCGGTGCTGTCGGCGATCCTCAAGTACCACCTGACCGAACGCGGCCGCGAGTGCATCAGCCACGCCATGGATGTGCACGGTGGCAAGGCGATCATCATGGGCCCCAACAACTACCTCGGGCGTAGCTGGAACGGCGCGCCGATCTTCATCACCGTGGAAGGCGCGAACATCCTGTCGCGCAACCTGATGATCTTCGGTCAGGGCGCGATTCGCTGCCATCCGTTCGTGCTCAAGGAAATGGCTCTGGCCGGGCGCGAGGACAAGGATCAGGCGCTGAAAGAGTTCGATGGCCTGCTGCTCAAACACATCGGTTTCGCCGTGAGCAATGCCGCCAGCACACTGGTGCTGAACCTTGGCTTCGGTCACTTCGAACACGCACCGGGCGACAGAATCAGCCAGGGCTACTTCCGTGCCCTCAGCCGCCAGGCTGCGGCGTTCGCCATGCTTGCCGACTTCAGCATGATGTTGCTGGGCGGTGAACTGAAGCGCCGCGAGCGCCTGTCGGCACGTTTGGGCGACGTCTTGAGCAACCTGTATCTGGCTTCCGCCGCGCTCAAGCGTTATCACGATCTGGATTCACCCGCGCACATGGAACCGCTGTTGCGCTGGGCGATGGAGGAAAGCCTCGGTCAATCGGAACGGGCGCTGGATGAACTGCTGAGCAACTTCCCGAACAAAGTCTTCGGCTGCCTGCTACGGGTCATCGTGTTCCCGTTCGGTCGTCGCCACAAAGGCCCGTCGGACAAACTGGGGGCCGAAGTCGCCGGGGTGATTGGTCGCGCGAAGGGCGATCCGGCGCTGGAAGAGCTGCTTGCCGGCTGCTATCGCCCGCAATCGGCAGACGATGCGGTCGGCGCATTGCAACACGCCAGCGATCTGTTGCACGCCGCGCAGCCTCTGCACAAAAAACTGCACACCTCGCTGAAAAGCGGTCAGGTCAAACCGGCCGCAGGCGAACATGCCATTGATGCCGCACTTGAAGCGGGGGTGTTGCAACCGGCGGAAGCGCAGAGTCTGCGCGATGCCGAAGCGGCACGACGCAAGGTGATCGACGTCGATGATTTCGACAAAGAGGAGCTGAAACAGGCAGAGGGGAAAGTCCGCTGATCCCCTCAAACATATAAAAACGGGCGCGGGAGCTTTATACTCCCGCGCCCGTTTTGCTCTTGAGGACTTATCTCGTGTCCAACGTCGTTGCCGATCATCTTGTTTTGCTCGACCACCTGCGCAGTATCCTGGTCGCCGTAGGTGAGGCCGAACAGGTTCCCGAAGAAAGCCATGCCTTGTTCCTGGAGCGCTTCGACGAACTGCTGGCATCCTTGCCGATCGATCCGATCGAAAGCCAATACCTGGGCCAGGACATCCTGACTCAAGTGATTACCCGTTACCCGCAAATTGCCCACCTGATCCCGCGCGATCTGCTGTGGTTCTTCGCCGGCGACTGCCTGCACTACCTGTCCGATGAAGAGATCGACCTGTATCAGGCTCTGGAAGAGCGTCGCTACGAAGCCGAACAGAACGACGAACCGTTCGACTGGAATCAGGAAAAACAGCTGCTGGCGATGTCCGCTCAGGACAGCAAGCACTAAGTTTCCACAGATCAAAATATCGCACCTTCGGCAGCGCCTGCATGGATTGCAGGCGCTGCCGAAGGTGCGATATTTTGCTTTATAGAAGCCCCTCACTTTCCGGCAGTTCATACGCCATCGCCAGATTGTTCGGCGCCCCCGTCTTCGCTGGCTTGCTCAACGTCGGCTCCTTCTCCAGGCACTCAACCAGAAAATCGATAAACACTCGCAACTTGGGTGGCAGATAACGCGTCGGCGAATGTAACAGCCACAGTCCGCCATGATAGGAGGCGAGGAAGGTCCAGTCCGGCAGCACCTGCACAATCAACTTCTGTTCGAGTGCATATCGGGCAGTGAAATACGGCAGGCTGCCAATGCCCAGGTGCTGCAACACCGCGCCCAGACGCACCCCCGTGTGGTTCGCGGCGTATCGCCCACGTACTCCCACCGTCACCGCCTTGCTGCCTTTCTTGAACTTCCAGCGCGCATCGCTCGGCGTTTCCCCCAGATAAATGCAGCTGTGCTTGAGCAAATCGTGAGGGTGCGTCGGCGTGCCGTGTTCAGCCAGGTATTGCGGTGTGGCGCACAGTAGATGGTCAATAGTCAGCAACTGCCGCCCGACCAATCCGGCCGGCGGCCGATCCGTGATACGAATCGCCAGATCGACATGGTCGTCGATCAAATCAACCTGTCGGTCTTCGAGCAGCAGTTCGACATCGACCTTGGGGTAACGCCGCAGGAACTCGGGCATGTGCGGGTGAATCACGAAGCGCCCCACCGCTTTCGGTACGCTGACCCGCACCAGGCCTTCCGCTTCGTGGGTGAACTGGCCGCTGATTTCCATCACGGATCTGGCAGCACTGACCATCTCCTGACAACGCTTGAAGACCTCTTCTCCGCCGTCACTCAAACGCAATTTGCGGGTAGTGCGTTGCAACAGTCGCGTGGCCAGGGCCTTTTCCAGTCGCGAAATGCTGCGACTCACGGCTGACGGCGAGGAGCCAAGCTGACGGGCCGCTTCAGAGAAGCTTCCGGTCTCGACAACCTTGACGAAAATCGCCATTTCACCGAGCAGAGGTAGCGGGAGATTTATGCTCACAGCGCACAAGTCCTTTGATGTTTGAACGGATTATCACGTTATTGCACGATTCATATAATAAAAATAGAAATTTTAATAAGGGCATGGAATATGACGCTTCGCCTCTTTTTCCATAGTGATGAGCTCAAGGCCAATGTGGAAGTCCTCGACTGCACGCCCCACGAGAACGAATTTGCCGTGGTGCTGCGCGCCACGTTGTTTCATCCGCAAGGCGGCGGTCAGCCTTGCGACACTGGCTGGATCGATGAAAGCCGGGTTCTGCGCGTAGTGCAGGAACCCGACCGGATCGTGCATTACGTGGATCAGCCGGTGAAGCCTGGCATGACGCAGATTCGCGTCGATGAACAACAGCGTTGCTTCAATTCCCGCATGCATTCGGCCGGCCACCTGATTGGCCACTTTATCCAGGCAATGGGCTGGACGCCGATCAAGGCGCACCACTGGCCAGACGAAGGCCGGGTGCAATTCAAACCGGCAGAAGGTGCCCGGGAAGTCGATGCGCAAAGCGTCCAATACGGCATCAACCAATGGATAGAACACGACCTGCCACGCCTGACCTCGTTGCGCGAAGGAGTGCGTGAAATCGGTTTCGGTGAGCTGCCCGCCTACGGCTGTGGCGGCACCCATGTACGTAGCCTGAAGGATCTGGGCACAGTCACGATCGCGTCCCTTGCGCAGAAAAAGGGCACCTTGTCGGTCCACTACAGCGTGGATTAAGGATTTTGGGCGGTGCAGCACGCATCGCCCGACGCCGGGGAACCGCATTCGCAGGTTCCGTTGACTACCGATAGATGGACCTACAAAAAATGATGCTAGACGTCGAGCGTCTCGATGAGACGTGCATAAAAAAACTGGCCAACGAAGAAGTCCTCGCCATCCGCGTCAAAGGCTTTTTGCCCGAAGCATTGGCAATCCAGATTGGCGACAAAATCCTCGCTCCAGGCTTTGAAGGCTATATCAACGCACCGAGCATCGGCCGCATCGGCATGGCGTTCTATGAGGCAGAAAACCAGCCGCTGCTGATCGAAGACTATTTCGAGCGTGCAACCAGCAACATCGCTGAATTGCGTAACCGTTGCGCGCCCTACTCCTCTCCCGTCGACACGCTGCGCTGCATGCTCGATGAGTCATGGCCGGCCGGTGCGCATCTGGAAAACCTGTACGGGCGCAAAATGTATGTCGGGTTGTCACGCGTAGTGAAACCGGGAGTGTGCTTCCTCGCGCATCACGACATCTTTGCCAAAGACGCCCCGGACAGCTTTCAGGCTCGCAGCCTGGAAGCACAGTTTGCCTGCAATGTTTACCTGAACATGCCAACCGAAGGCGGCGCATTACAGATGTGGGATGACGACATTTCTGCTGACCGGTTCGACGAAATGCGTGGCGACAGTTATGGCATCGACCCTGCCCTGCTCGGCCCTCCGACCCTTGAAGTACGGCCGAATCCCGGAGATTTCATCATGTTCAATTCACGCTGCATGCACTCGGTAACCCCGGGTGTGGCGGATCCGCGCTTGAGCCTTTCGTTCTTTGTCGGCTACCGCGGCAATGCTTCACCCCTGACTTTCTGGAGCTGAGATGTTATCGAACTACCTGGGCGAATTTCTGGCATTGGCCACCATTCATTTTCTGGCCGTGGTCGCCCCCGGACCGGACTTCGCCGTCACTATCCGCCAGAGCGTGCGTTTCGGCCGAGTCGTGGGCATTTGCACGGCGCTGGGGATCGGCGCGGGCATCTCCGTGCACGTGCTGTATACATTGCTCGGCGTCGGCGCATTGATGCACACCACCCCTTGGCTGCTGACCGTGGCCAAGGTCATCGGTGGCGCCTACATCCTGTATCTGGGTGTCAGCCTGTTGCGCAGCAAACCCAAGTCGGCAATTGAAGGGGAAAAAGCTGTCGACGAGCCGGCAGTCGAGCAGACCCTGCTCAAGGCTTTCACCACCGGCTTCCTGACCAATGCCACCAACCCGAAAGCCACGCTGTTTTTTCTGGCGATCTTCACCACGATCATCAGCGCCAGCACGCCGCTGAACATCCAGGCGCTGTACGGCCTGTGGATGTGCTGTGTGAACGCATTGTGGTTCGTCATCGTTGCGCTATTTTTCTCCAGCGCCAAGGTGCGCCTGCTGTTCCTGCGCATGGGGCACTGGTTCGAGCGCACCATGGGTGTCGTGCTGATCCTGTTCGCCGGTCGCTTGATGATGTCCTGGTAACTCACCGGCAAACGAAAGGCCCGCCGATGTTCATCGGCGGGCCTTTTTGTTTCAACTGATGGCAGTCACCCTGACCCGGCTGCTATGGATAAATCGCGTGCCCATCAAAAGCGTCGCCAGGCTCAGCGCCGTGATCAATCCCGTCCAGATCCCTTGCGGCCCCCACTCCAGTCCAAATGCCAAACCCGCGCCGAGTGGTACACCGACGCCCCAATAACAGAAAACCGCCAGCCACATTGGCACGCGCGTATCCTGCAGCCCACGTAATGCACCCGCCGAAAGCATCTGCAAGCCATCGGGAAACTGCAAAGCGGCGGCAAACAACAACAGCGTCGAGGCCAATGCCGTGACGGCGATGTCGGAGCTATACAGGCTGGCAATCGCTTCATTGCCCAACAACAAGATGACGACCGATACGCTCTGCGTCAGCAACACAATCACGCAACCGGCCCAAGCGGCTTGCCGGACACGCTGGAGATCGCCGCGCCCTGACGCATGGCCCACGCGAACCGTTGTCGCCTCCGCCACAGCCACCGGGATCATGAAACACAGCTGCGCGAGGTTCACCGCAATCTGGTGCGCCGCGAGAAACGTCGAGCCCAATCGCCCGATCAGCAACGAAGTCACAATGAACAGGCTGCCTTGCATCAGAATCGCAATGCCGATTGGCATGCCGGTGCGCAACAAATCCATGATCCCAGCGCGACTCGGCAGATCGAAACGTGCAAACAGCTGCAAATGCGCCAAACGCTTGCCAAACCAGAGATAGCCAGCGAACAGCGATGCCTGCAGCCACATCATCACGGCCGAAGCGATCCCCAGCCCCTGCGCGCCCAACTCGGGAAAGCCCAATTTGCCATTGGTCAACACGTAGCCCAGCGGCGCCAGCACCCATAGACCGCCGAAACTGAACATCATCGTCGGACGCATCCAGTGCATCCCTTCACACAGATAACGCATGCAGAAAAACAGCGTCAACGCCGGACTGCCCCAACGCACTGCATGCAGGAACGCCTGAGCGCCGGGAATCATCTGCTCGGCGATCCCGGCAGGCGCGAGCAACAGGGGCACAAGGCTCAGAAATGCAAACATCAACAGCCCCATGAACAGCGCCAGCCACAATGCCTGGCGAAAGATCGGCGCGATTTCATGGGTACGATCCGCCCCCTGTAAACGCGCGACCGACGCCGTCAACGCAATCAACGTACCGATCGGCACCAGCATCGGCAGCCACAACAATGCGGTGCCCAGCGTTACCGCCGCCAGCGTGTCGGTGCCGTGGTTGCCGGCGATCAGGTTGTCGACGAAGGCAATCAACCCGGCGCAGACATGGCCGACCATCAGAGGTAGCGCGAGAAACGCGGTGGCACGAATCTCGGACAAACTGCCGCGCGACACTGATTTCAATGACATTGAAGGATCTCCGGAATCAACAGAAAAAGCTCGGTGAGCAAGGCCAGTCGTTATCCCAGAATTGCCTCGCGCTGACTGTCAGACGCGTCCTGATCTCACGGATCGGCTGTAGGAAAATTGTAAAAGGCAGGGCAAACACAAAAAACGCGCATACAAAAACGCCGCTCTATTGAGCGGCGTTTTTGTGAATATGGAGCGGGAAACGAGACTCGAACTCGCGACCCCGACCTTGGCAAGGTCGTGCTCTACCAACTGAGCTATTCCCGCATTGGCGTCCCCTAGGGGACTCGAACCCCTGTTACCGCCGTGAAAGGGCGGTGTCCTAGGCCACTAGACGAAGGGGACAGGCTACAACTTTCACTTAAATAAAAACGCCGCTCTTAGCCGAGCGGCGCTTTTGAAT
>NZ_QAIU01000550.1:7003-9939 GCF_003061205.1 Pseudomonas sp. HMWF006 | reverse complement strand
CGCCGTGAAAGGGCGGTGTCCTAGGCCACTAGACGAAGGGGACACGCTACAACATTCACTCCCTGCCGCGTTTCGCTGTGTGCTTTACGCTGCAAGTGGCGCGCATTCTATGGATGGATTGGAAGGTCGTCAACCCCCAGATATAAATTTATTTAAATCAATGACTTCGACGTCGTTTACGGGAGCAATCGGGGTTTTGCGTCGCCCGACGATTGACGCCTATATTCCGCCACTCGCCAAGGCGTTATAGTCCACCCCAGTGATGGCAATCTGCACATCAAGCGCCAGCATTCATATAAGCCATGCGCGGCCGATACAGGTTGAACCTGCCGAATCAACACGTCGAGCGGTGCTAGGCACCTAAAAGGCCAACCACTACACTCGCATGCGAACCCTATAAAGAGGTCTTACCGGTGACACCACTCATGATCACCCTGCTTGTCATAGCCGGGATCGCAATTCTGATCGCCATTGGCTACATGAACCATGTGGTGGAAAACAACAAACTGGAGAAGGCCCGCACCAAAGTCGAACTCAATGACCGCCTGCGCCGCTGTGGCGAATTGACCGAGACCTTCCCCGGCCAATTCATGACCCCGGCACTGAAACTGCTGTTGACCCGCCTGGAACTGAACGTCTGCCAGCGCCTGCTGAACCTGGAAAAAACCAGCGCCACGACCAAGGCCCGCATCACCGAACTGAGCGCGCTGGTGGCCCAGGGCGAATCGATTCCGGTCAACAACCCGCCAGCGCCGATCCTGACCGAAGCCAAGGCCAAGGACGTACGCTTCCTCCTCGAAGCCCTCCACGGCCAGATCACCCGCGCCGCCCACGATGGTTTCCTGCCGCCGAACGAAGCCAAACAGTGGGTCCGCGAAGTCCGCCACATCCTGGTACTGCTGCATATCGAGTTCTTCAACAACCTCGGCCAACAGTCCCTGCAACAAAACCAGCCCGGCCAGGCCCGCCTCGCCTTCGAACGCGGTGTGCAATACCTGCGCAAACAGCAGGATCCCCAGATGTACTCCGAACAACTGCAATACCTGGAAAAACTGCTGGCCCGCGCCAACGCCCAGGTCATGGACAAAATCGCCCCGGTTGAAGGCGAAGAAAACCAACTGACCGCCGGCCTCAAAGACGTCGAAGCCGATGCGGACTGGAAGAAGAAAGTGATTTACGACTGATTGCAGATGTTGAAAGAGAAGCCACCGAGAGGTGGCTTTTTTGTGGGCTCGCGGCTGTGAACCCGATAGGGACTGGATGAATGTCGGGGCGCTTTCGCGAGCAGGCTCGCTACCGCAGGGAGACCGGGTGTATCTGGTCGGGCGGGAGGCCAGCATCGCAGGCAAGCCAGCCCACAGGGTTGATCATTCCCACACACAGCAAACTCGGTACACGCGTTAAACATTTCGAAGCTGAAACACACTTCCCTCTGCGCTACTGCTTATTTATCCCCCCGAGAAAACAGAGAAACACCCTACAGATAAAGAGGAGTGGTCTTCTGTTTCCACTCAAATCCGCTGCCCAGAATGGCTGTCGAACAGAACTGCCTGGAAGCCCATTCGATCTTTTCAGTTGAATTCACGAGATCGCATATTTGGCAACCTTCATTCATAACAAAATGGACACGTCACTATGGACAACCTAGCTGCACAGTCGCAACTCACTGCCATCGGTCCGGGCAATAAAGTTTATCTGCAAGGGCATTTTGATTTTCAGAACAGCATCACCAGCCGCTACGCAAAAATCGTCAGCATTGATACCGCCACCGTAATCATCCAAAGCCCGACTCTTCGAGCCAACCAGACAGAAGTCATCCGCCATCAAGCCATCACCCACATCAGCCTTGTCCCCCCGTACAAAACATTCGAAAGCGACACAAGCCCCATTCTCGGATAAACCAAAACCGAAACAGGTAAGCGCAGGCAATGCCAAGTCCACAACCTTTGGCAGCGCCTGCAGAGAATGCCTTCGTCAGGAAAATACCGGGCTGTCAGACGGGCTCGCGCAATGACCGAGCCTGCCACAAGGCCGAGTGTCAGCTCGCCTGCGTTTGACTTTGATCTGCAAGGTCCCAACGACAGGCTGAGTGGTGGAATTCATCCGGGGACGTCTGGCGAAACCAGACACATCGAAGAGGAGGTGCAACGAAGCACACCGGAGGCGATGCCCCCGGTTGAATCCTGCAGCGGCCCAGAGGCCGCCAAGTCAAAGCCGAAAGTGCCCAACCATCCCCTTAAGCTCACTCCCCAACTGAGCCAGCTCAACACTCGAAGCCGCATTCCCCCGCATCGCCAGCGAAGACTGATCCGCACTTGCCCGAATACTCGTGACACTGCGGTTGATCTCTTCAGCCACCGAACTCTGCTCCTCGGCCGCCGCCGCAATCTGCTGATTCATCTGCTGAATCAACGACACTGCCGCCGCAATGCTGCCCAGCGCACTCTCGGTCTGCAGCGCATCGCTGACCGCCAGCTTCACCAGTTCACCGCTGCTCTGAATCTGTTGCACCGAGGAATGCGCCGCCGCACGCAACGCACTGACCAGGCGCTCGATTTCCTCGGTCGATTGCTGCGTACGCCGGGCCAATGCGCGAACCTCATCGGCCACCACTGCAAAGCCCCTGCCCTGCTCCCCGGCCCGGGCCGCCTCAATGGCCGCGTTCAACGCCAGCAGATTGGTCTGCTCGGCGACGCTTTTGATCACCTCGAGCACCGTACCGATGTTCTGGATCTGCGCACTCAGGCTGTCGATGCTGGAACTGGCCGACGTCGCCGAATCCGCCAACTGCTCGATCCGCGCCATGCTCTGGCGCACCACTTGCTGACCGCTCTCAACCTTGTCATCAGCTGTCTGCGCCGCCAACGCCGCTTCTTCGGCATTGCGCGCGACATCATGCACCGTCGCTGTCATCTGGTTCATGGCGGTGGCGACCT
>NZ_QAIU01000550.1:4964-6978 GCF_003061205.1 Pseudomonas sp. HMWF006 | reverse complement strand
CTGTCATCTGGTTCATGGCGGTGGCGACCTGCTCGGGTTCTTCCTTCTGGCTGCTGACCTCAAGGTTGGTCTGCTCAGTCACCGCCGACAGCGATTGCGCCGAGCTCGCCAGTTGCTCGATCCCCGCCTGCAGACCGCTGACAATCGTGCTCAGCCCGGCGCCCATCTGCTGCATGGCCAGCATCAACTGGCCAATTTCGTCGCGACGGTTGACCTGCACCGTCGCACTCAGATCACCGGCCGCGATCTGCTGCGCAACCTGAATCACACTGCGCAGCGGCGCAACGATCAACCGGGTAATCATCCACGCGGCAATCAACCCGACCAGCAACGCCAGCGCCGATGAGCCGATGATCAGCAGCGAGTTTTTCTTCAGTTCGGCCTGCATCGCCGCGTCTTCGGCGACCGACGCTTGATCCACCCGCTCCACCACTTGTGCGGCACGTTGATGCAATTGCTCGTAGACCGTTTTTTCCTGGGTCAGTAGCCCAGTGTATTCGGCCAGTTTGTCGTTGAAGCCGGCAATGTGCCCGGAGACTTCGTTGAGCACCGTCAGATAGCCTTCGTCCTTGACCGTCAACTTCAGCGCCTCGGCCTGCGTCTGCGCCTGCGCCGCTTGCTCGATATTGCCCTTGCCGGCACTGTCGGCATCGCCCTTGCGACTTTGATCCAGACGCACCCGCGCCTCGTTCATCGCTTGCAGCATCAGCATCGACACCTGACTGACCTGCCCGGCCTGCTCGATAAACTGCGCGCCGTCCTTGCCCTCGGTGTCTTTCAAGGTATACGCGCCATCATCGGCCAGCCCGGCCTGCAACACATCGAGGTTGTTGGCCACGCTGGAGACCGACCAACTGGCCATTTCCAGGGCAAGGTCCTTCGCCTGGGTCAACGAAACGAATTCATCGAACGCCTTGCGATAAGCCCCCAGCGACTGTTCGACATCCGTCATCACTGTCACGTAGGCCGGCGATTGCGCCTTGAGTTCGTTGGCCTGAGCGACCAGCTCGTCCACCCCCTTGCGCAAGGCATCGGCGGTTTTCGGATTGCCGCGCAAGGCGTACTCCTGCTCGAGCAGACGCACCTTGAGCAGGCCGCTGTTGAGCGAGGACATCTGTTTGAGCCCTTCGAAGCGCTGGCTGATGGTTTGCAGGGACCAGACACCGATGGCTGCCACCAAAGCGGTCAGCAGCAAAACCAGCACAAACCCGACACCCAGTTTTTTCGCCATACCGAGGTTGGCAAAACGTCCTTGCACGGCCGAAATCATTGCGCGTAGCCCTCTGCCTTAGTCTGTTGACGAAGATTCGCAATGGCCAATCACCGGCACAAGTCTCTGGCGTCGGAATAATGGCAAAAAGCTAGGTCCGCGTCGTTTTCAGAACACTGGAGGTCGATCCACACCGGTATTGCGGAAAAACTGCCGGGCGCGTGGATCGCAGGCGAAGGCGATGTTGATCCGATGCCAGTCGCTGGTCTCACCACTGGGACTGAACGCCTCCGGGGCGGCCAGCAACACGCCGCTGCGTTGCGCCTGCGTTCGTACGCGGACTGGATCGGCCAGCGGCGCACGCGCCCAGATAAACAACCCGCCCGTCGGCTTGCCGAAAACCTGCCAATTGGCGTCCTCCAGCGCCTGCAGTGCTGCGGCGCGGTCGGCATTCAAGCGCTGACGCTGGCGCTGCACCAGTTTGCGATACGCGCCAGACGCCATCAGGCTGGCCAGCACCGCCTCGGAGAACCCGCTGCCACCCAGGCCACTGATCATCTTGACCTGGGCCAGGCGCACCAGCAGTTCGCGGTCGGCCAGGACAAATCCGACCCGCAGCGAACTGCTCAGAGTCTTGGAAAAGCTGCCCACGTAAATCACCCGCCCCTCATCGTCCAGCGCTGCCAGGCGTGTACCGTTGCCAGTATGCAGATCGGCGTAGACATCGTCTTCGATCAAACGCACATCGTAGGTTTTGCTCAATTGCACAAGACGCTGGGCGATGGCCAGTGTCAGGCAACTGCC
>NZ_QAIU01000550.1:0-4954 GCF_003061205.1 Pseudomonas sp. HMWF006 | reverse complement strand
GGCGCGGGGCCGATACTGGCGCAGCAACGCCTCGAGCGCCTCGACATCCGGCCCGCTCGGCGTGCGACGCACTTCGAGCATGCGCAGCCCATGCAAGCGCAGGAGGTCGAACAACCCTGGATAGCCGGGTGTCTCGACCACCACGCAGTCACCGGCCTTGAACAATGTGCGCACGATCAGATCCAGTGCATGACTGGCGCCGTTGGTGCTCATCAGCTGGGTGCTGCGCGCCTCGATATCGAACAGTTTGAGACGTCTGGCGATCTGCTCGCGCAGCGCCGGAAGGCCCAGTGGCGAGCTGTAGTCGAACAGGCTGGCCATGTCGGTGCGCGCCACTTCACGCAGCGCGTAGCTGAGGTCGTCCGGCTCACGCCAGCTTTGCGGCAAACCACCGCTTCCAAGCTTCAGGCCACGGGGGCCGCCACACACCGCACCACACCTGGCCTGCTGGCTCTCCAGCAAGCCCGATTCATCCTCGACACTCAACAGCGATGGCGTTGCAGCGACGATAAACCCCGCGCCCTGACGCGCACTCAGAACCCCCTGCGAGACCAACCGCTCGCACGCCTCGACGACACACGACTGGCTCAGCAGATTGTCGCGGGCGATTTGCCGCACGGAGGGAAGTCGGGTCGTCGGTGGTACGTCATTTTGCAGGATCCATCCCGTCAATCCATCCACAATCTGCTGCACCACCGGCACCATTGCCTGTCGGTCAATTCTCAATTCCATGAGCAAGCAAACTCCTGTCCGTTTTGCTGCCCGCAGTAAATCACAGCCGCGACGCACAGGCTGTGCGACAACGCCGCCAAAAGCCCCCGTTCTAACCCTTTGATACACATTGTTTAGCGGTTTAATGGAACCGATCCGCGCCCATAAAAAAACCCGCACGCAGGCGGGTTGTTTTCTGGCAGGACGGTTTCAGAACGCGGTCACGCCGCCGTCCACCGCCAGGGAATGCCCAGTGGTGAACGCCGCACCGTCGCTGCACAGATAAAGCACGGCACTGGCGATTTCTTCGACCTTGCCGATACGGCCGACCGGATGCATGGCGTTGGCGAATTCGCCTTTCTTCGGATCCGCCTCATAGGCGCGGCGGAACATGTCGGTGTCGATCACCGCCGGGCACACTGCGTTGACGCGGATTTTCTTTTTCGCGTATTCGATGGCCGCCGACTTGGTCAGGCCGATCACCGCGTGTTTCGAGGCTGCGTAGATGCTCATTTTCGGCGCCGCACCGAGGCCGGCCACCGACGCCGTGTTGACGATCGCGCCGCCGCCCTGAGCCAGCAACAGCGGCAACTGATACTTCATGCACAACCAGACGCCTTTGACGTTGACGCCCATGATCGCGTCGAACTCGTCCATCG
Source organism: Pseudomonas sp. HMWF006 (assembly GCF_003061205.1). Taxonomy (NCBI): domain Bacteria; kingdom Pseudomonadati; phylum Pseudomonadota; class Gammaproteobacteria; order Pseudomonadales; family Pseudomonadaceae; genus Pseudomonas; species Pseudomonas sp. HMWF006. The sequence continues at coordinate 3,584 of NZ_QAIU01000550.1, read as the reverse complement.
AGCCCTCGGCCAGCTTGCCCTTCTCGATTTCGATACCGGCATTGTTGAAGGCGTAGTCAAGACGACCGTAGGTATTGATCACCTCGTCCATCAGACTTTTCACTTCGCTTTCAACGGTTACGTTGCAACGTACGAAGGTCGCTTCGCCACCGGCTGTACGAATCAGCGCTACGGTGCCTTCGCCCCCCGCCGTGTCCAGATCGGCCACCACTACTTTCAGACCTTCGGCGGCGAACGCCTGGGCGGTCGCGCGGCCGATGCCGTTGGCAGCGCCAGTGACCACGGCAACCTGACCGGAAAACGTCATGCTCATTGTTATGTCCTCGAAGGGATTGGATGCAGAGGGTGTGCAGACTTGCAGCATAGCCACCGGGGGCTGTCGGGCGTCAGCACTATCAAACGGCTGTTTAGGTGCCCATGCGTCACAGTGATAAACCTGTGCGGGTGACTATCACTGCACTGGATCGACCAGCATTCGCCCCGGCAGCCAACCTTGCGACATCGTCGTTGAAGGTCTATCAACAAGGCTTCATTCCGTTTGAGTGCCTGCCATGACTTCCCAGACCAATCGCCAGTTCCTGCTCGCCAAACGCCCGGTGGGTGCCGCAACCCGCGAGACTTTCACCTATCAGGAAGTGCCGGTCGGCGACCCGGCGCAAGGCCAGATTCTGGTCAAGAACCAATACCTGTCCCTCGACCCGGCCATGCGCGGCTGGATGAACGAGGGCAAATCGTACATTCCACCGGTGGGCATCGGTGAAGTCATGCGTGCCTTGGGTGTCGGCCAGGTGATTGCCTCGAACAATCCGGGTTTTGCGGTCGGGGACTACGTCAACGGTGCCATTGGTGTGCAGGATTATTTCCTTGGCGAGCCCAGAGGTTTCTATAAAGTCGATCCGAAACTGGCGCCGCTGCCGGTGTATCTGTCCGCGCTGGGCATGACCGGCATGACCGCCTACTTCGCCCTGCTCGACGTGGGCGCACCGAAGGCGGGCGACACCGTGGTTCTCTCGGGTGCCGCGGGTGCGGTGGGCAGCATTGCCGGACAAATTGCCAAGATCAAAGGCTGCCGCGTGGTCGGCATTGCCGGTGGCGCCGACAAGTGCAAATTCCTTGTCGATGAACTGGGCTTCGACGGCGCCATCGACTACAAGAACGAAGACGTGATCGCCGGGCTTAAACGCGAATGCCCGAAAGGCGTCGACGTGTATTTCGATAACGTCGGCGGTGACATCCTCGACGCGGTGCTGAGCCGTTTGAACCTGAAGGCACGGGTGGTGATCTGTGGCGCCATCAGCCAGTACAACAATAAAGAAGCGGTCAAGGGCCCGGCCAACTACCTGTCGCTGCTGGTCAACCGTGCGCGGATGGAAGGCTTTGTGGTGATGGACTACGCGGCGCAATACGCCAGTGCTGCACAGGAAATGGCCGGCTGGATGGCCAAGGGGCAGCTCAAGAGCAAGGAAGACATCGTCGAAGGTCTGCAGACCTTTCCGGAAACGCTGATGAAATTGTTCAGCGGGGAGAACTTCGGCAAGTTGGTGCTGAAAGTCTGAGGCCACCACCCGACAATTGCGGGGGTGAGCCTGCTCGCGATAGCGGTGTATCAAGCAACGGCAATGTTGACTGATACACCGTGATCGCGAGCAGGCTCACGCCTACGGGGTTTTGCGGTGTTTGCCTAGGCGATTTCGGCCACGACCGAAGCCAGTGCCTTGGCCGGATCCGCCGCCTGGCTGATCGGACGGCCGATCACCAGATAATCGGAACCTGCATCCAGCGCCTGACGCGGGGTCAGAATGCGACGCTGATCGTCCTGCGAACTGCCCGCCGGGCGAATCCCCGGGGTCACCAGTTGCAGCGACGGGTGCGCGGTTTTCAGTGCCGTGGCTTCCAGCGCCGAGCACACCAGACCGTCCATTCCGGCCTTCTCGGCCAGCGCCGCCAGACGCAGCACCTGCTCCTGGGGCTCGATGTCCAGACCGATACCGGCCAGATCCTCGCGCTCCATGCTGGTCAACACGGTCACGCCAATCAGCAATGGCTGCGGGCCGCTGCGTTTGTCCAGCTCTTCACGGCAGGCCGCCATCATGCGCAGGCCACCGGAGCAATGCACGTTGACCATCCACACGCCCATCTCGGCAGCGGCTTTCACGGCCATTGCGGTGGTGTTGGGAATGTCGTGGAATTTCAGGTCGAGGAACACCTCGAAGCCTTTGTCACGCAGGGTGCCGACAATTTCCGCGGCGCAACTGGTGAACAGTTCCTTGCCCACTTTGACCCGGCACAGTTTCGGGTCCAACTGGTCGGCCAGCTTCAGTGCGGCGTCACGGGTGGGGAAATCCAGGGCGACGATGATAGGAGTCTGGCAGGCGGACATGGATGGGCTCTCAGGCAAGTCGAAATCGGCGCGCATTGTAGCGGAACCGGCGGCGGCGCGGCACCCGATGATCGGTAAATCGTCGCGCCGGCCGTGATCAGCATAGCGCTCGCTGCTATTGTGTCGATCCCGATACACAACCGACACGCCGCCAACAAGCGTCCACGCTAGCCTCGCCAACCGCAACACGTCCTTACATCAGCACTTCCCGCCTCACGGCAGGACGCCTATGCTGAAACCACCACCTCGCAGCCCATCTTTGTGGTTGGCGGCCTACTGGCAGATGAACAGCCCCATGCACAACACCCAAAGCACCATGACGGATGAGCATAAAGACGACAAGCGCTGGAGCATCCGCGCCCTGATCGTCGACGACGACGTGCCGATCCGTGAGTTGATGATCGACTATCTGGCCCGTTTCAACATTCACGCCAGCGGCGTCACCGACGGCGCAGCCATGCGTCAGGCGATGCTGGCCGAGCATTTCGACGTGGTGGTGCTCGATCTGATGCTGCCTGGCGAAGACGGCTTGTCGCTATGCCGCTGGCTGCGCGCCGAATCGGACATCCCGATTCTGATGCTCACCGCCCGTTGCGAACCCACCGACCGTATCATCGGCCTGGAACTGGGCGCCGACGACTACATGGCCAAACCGTTCGAACCACGGGAGCTGGTGGCACGGATCCAGACCATCCTGCGCCGGGTGCGCGACGACCGTACCGAGCAGCGAGCCAACATTCGCTTCGACAACTGGCGCCTGAACAGCGTCTTGCGCCAGTTGATCGCCGACGACGGCCTCGTGGTGCCACTGTCCAACGCCGAATTCCGTCTGCTCTGGGTGTTTATCGAACGCCCGCGCCGGGTACTGAGCCGCGAACAATTGCTCGATGCCGCCCGGGGTCGTTCGATCGAAGCGTTCGACCGCAGCATTGATCTGCTGGTGTCGCGCCTGCGGCAGAAACTCGGCGACGATCCCAAAGCACCGCAGTTGATCAAAACCGTGCGCGGTGAGGGTTACCTGTTCGACGCCAGGGACATCGGCTGATGCGAGCGCGCTTCGACACGTTGTTCGGCCGCCTGTTTGGCGTGCTGTTCGTGGCGATTGTCCTGGCGCACCTGCTGGCCTTTGCCTGGTTTCACCATTACGGTCCACCGCCCCCACCACCGCCCCCGGAGTTTGCGCAAAATGCCGAGGGGCAGCCGC
>NZ_QAIU01000549.1:0-3576 GCF_003061205.1 Pseudomonas sp. HMWF006 | reverse complement strand
CAAGGACTGAGCAAGGCGTTGTGGCCGCTGACGCCATCGCGGGCAAGCCCACAGGTTCTGCGTGTAAATACAGGTTTGTGAGCAACACCGCCTCCTGTGGGAGCAGGCTTGCCCGCGATGACCGCCTCACAGCCAGCACAAGTCTTCAGGCATAAAAAAACCGCCGCCCGGTTCAATCGGGACGGCGGTTTTTTTGTTTCATCACGGCAGAGTCAGGAATCACGCCGCAGATCGGGCGGAATCGGCAAGTCGTCCTTGAGCGGATCCGGGCGTTTGCCCTTGCCCGCACGGTGCTGGCGGATCTGGTAGACATAGGCCAACACCTGAGCGACAGCCAGATACAGCCCGCCGGGGATTTCCTGCTCCAGCTCGGTGGAGTAGTAGATCGAACGCGCCAGGGCCGGCGATTCGAGGAGCATGACGTTGTTGGCCACGGCGATTTCGCGGATTTTCAGTGCGAGGAAGTCGCTGCCCTTGGCCAGCAGCACCGGTGCCCCGCCCTTCTCCGAGTCGTACTTGAGCGCCACAGCGTAGTGGGTCGGGTTGGTGATGACCACGTCGGCATCGGGAATCGCCGCCATCATCCGCCGCTGGGACATCTCGCGCTGCACCTGACGGATCCGCTGCTTGACCTCGGGCCGGCCTTCCTGATCCTTGTGCTCGTCGCGCACTTCCTGCTTGGTCATCTTGAGCTTTTTCATGCTCTCCCAGATCTGCACCGGCACGTCCACCGCCGCGATCAGGATCAACCCGCAGGCCATCCACAATGTGCTCCAGCCGACCAGCAAGACGCTGTGAATGATCGCCTGGTCCAGCGGCTCATGGGCAATGCGCAGCAGGTCGTCGACGTCCGACGACAACACCACGAGCGCCACCGCCAGCACGATGAAAAACTTCGCCAGCGCCTTGAGCAGCTCGACAATCGCCTTCATCGAAAACATGCGCTTGAGACCGGCGCCGGGGTTCATCCGGCTGAACTTGGGCGCCATGGAACCGGCGGCAAACAGCCAGCCACCGAGGGCGATCGGCCCCAGCAGTGCAGCGAGCAGCAAGGTGATCATGATCGGCTGAATCGCCACCAGGGCGATCTTCCCTGAATGCAGGAGAAAGGTGCCCATCGAGCGTTGATCCATGATCACTTCCCGCGACAGCGAGAAGTTCATGCGCATCAGCTCCATCAGATCCTGCGCGAGCATGCCGCCGAAAATCAGCAGGCCACCGGCGCCGGCCAGCATCACCGCGAGGGTGTTGAGCTCTTTGGAGCGCGCAACCTCACCCTTTTCACGCGAATCCTTTTTGCGTTTCTCCGTGGGGTCTTCTGTTTTGTCCTGACCGCTTTCGCTCTCAGCCATGACTCAGCGCGCCTGTGCCAGTTCGCGTAAAAACTGCAGAGCCTCGGCGGCCAGCGGTTGATACTGGTTGAGAATGTCCGCCAGACCGACCCAGACGATGAACAGGCCGAGCACCAGGGTCAGCGGGAAACCGATGGAGAAGATGTTCAGTTGCGGCGCCGCGCGGGTCATGACGCCAAAGGCGATGTTGACCACCAGCAGCGCCGTGATCGCCGGCAAGACCAGCAACAGTGCCGCACCCAGGACCCAGCCGAGTTTGCCGGCCAGCTCCCAGTAATGTGCGGTCATCAGACCGCTGCCGACCGGCAGCGTGGTGAAACTCTCGGTGAGGACTTCGAACACCACCAGGTGGCCGTTCATCGACAGGAACAGCAAGGTCACCAGCATGGTGAAGAACTGCCCGATCACCGCCACCGACACGCCGTTGGTGGGGTCGACCATCGAGGCGAATCCCATGCCCATCTGGATCGCGACAATCTGCCCGGCCACCACAAAGGCCTGGAAAAACAGTTGCAGGGAAAAGCCGAGAATCGCGCCGATCAGAATCTGCTCGGCAATCAGCAGCAAGCCGCTCAGGTCCAGCGCATTGACCGCCGGCATCGGCGGCAGGTTGGGCGCGATCACCACAGTAATTGCCAGGGCGAAGTACAGCCGAATGCGCTTCGGCACCAGGGTCGTGCCGAACACCGGCATGACCATCAGCACCGCGCCGACGCGAAACAGCGGCAACATGAATGTCGCCACCCAGGTACTGATCTGGGTGTCGGTCAGCTGAAGCAACGATTGCATGGCTTAGCCAATGACCATCGGGATGTTGTGGTACAGCTGGATGATGTATTCCATGAAAGTCTGCACCAGCCACGGGCCGGCGACGATCAGCGTTACCAGCATCACCAGCAGTCGCGGCAGGAAACTCAGGGTCTGTTCGTTGATCTGCGTGGCGGCCTGGAACATTGCCACCAGCAGGCCGACCAACAGGCTCGGAATCACCAGCACCGCGACCATCAGCGTGGTCAGCCACAATGCTTCGCGGAAAATGTCGACCGCAACTTCAGGGGTCATGGCGAGACACCGCCGAAGCTGCTCGCCAGGGTGCCGATAATCAGCGCCCAACCATCCACCAGGACAAACAGCATGATCTTGAACGGCAGGGAAATGATCAGCGGCGAGAGCATCATCATCCCCATCGCCATCAGCACACTGGCCACGACCAGGTCGATGATCAGGAACGGAATGAAGATCATGAAGCCGATCTGGAACGCGGTTTTAAGCTCCGAGGTGACGAAGGCCGGCACCAGAATAGTCAGCGGCGCCTGATCCGGCGTGGCGATATCCGTGCGCTTGGACAAGCGCATGAACAGCTCCAGATCGCTGCTGCGGGTCTGGGCGAGCATGAAGTCCTTGATCGGCACCTGGGCCTTTTCCACTGCCTGTTGCGCGGTGAGTTTTTCCGCCAGGTACGGCTGCAGCGCATCGTTGTTCACCCGATCGAACACCGGGGCCATGATGAACAGCGTCAGAAACAGCGCCATGCCGGTGAGGATCTGGTTCGACGGCGTCTGTTGCAGGCCGAGGGCCTGACGCAGGATCGAGAAGACAATGATGATCCGGGTGAAACTGGTCATCAGCATGACGAACGCCGGAATGAAGCTCAGCGCGGTCATGATCAGCAGGATCTGCAGGCTGACCGAATACTCCTGCGCGCCGTCGGCGTTGGTGCCTAGCGTGATCGCCGGGATCGACAACGGATCGGCGGCGAACGCCAGCGGCGCGGCCAGCAACAGGGCCAGCGTCAAGACGATGCGTAGCGCACCCATTACTTCTTATCCTTCTGATCCTTGCCGAGCATCTTCAACAGATGCTGGGCAAACTCCGGAGTGGCTTTCTCGCTGGTCGCCGGCACCGGCACCGGCTCCTTGAGCACGTGCAGCGCGGTGATGGTGCCGGGGCTCAGGCCGAGCAGAATCTGTTCGTTACCGACCTGCACCAGCATCAGCCGGTCACGCGGCCCGAGGGCGCGCGAACCGATCAGTTCGATCACCTGGCCCTTGCCGGCAGGACCGGCCTGCTGCACACGGCGCAACAGCCAGGCGAGGAAAAAGATCAGCCCCAGCACCAACAGCAAGCCGAACACCAGTTGCGTCAGTTGCCCGGCCACACCGCTGTTGACCGCCGGTGCGGCGGCTGCGGCGGCAGGTGCGGCGGCTGCGGCGGCAGGTGCGGC
>NZ_QAIU01000548.1:5722-8887 GCF_003061205.1 Pseudomonas sp. HMWF006 | reverse complement strand
CATTTTCGTCACAGGAAGTCCGCTTTCGCGAGCAAGCTCGCTCCCACAGGTTCTTCATCTGACAGACGTTCAATGTCATCCCCACCGTCCCCGATTCTGGGGAATGACGCCCTTTCCCCGCTGGCCAAAAACCTGACCCTTCTGCGCGTCAAGCCCTCTATCCCGGCCCTCTCCCGTCCATCCACGACACCTTGGCATGGAAGGTGTACAGGCCCTGTGCAACTGACCCATCCCCAAGGGGCAGGTACTTTGATAGAGGGATTAACTCATGCACCCTTTACTGTCCAAAACCGCGACTGTCCTGGTCGTGAGCGCGTTGGCCCAGGGCATTGCCCAGGCCGCTTTGTTCGCTGTTGATCCGGGGCCTTACGTACCGGCCAATGGCGGTTTCGCCAGTTGGTATCAAGACACCCACGGCCGCACCCTGGACCTGTGCCTGTCCAAAGCGCTCAGTTCGCGAGTGCCCAGCACACCGGGCGCGCCTTCGTATATGTGCTCGCTGTTGCCGGCGCCCGGCATATTCGATGACGCCCAACCGCTGGCTTTCCCCAGCAACTTCCCCGACGAGGCATTCTGGTTTACCGCTGACGGCACGATTGTCGACGCCGCGCGCGGCATCAACCTTTCCTACGGCTCGGCGATCGAAGCCGCGTTCAGTGGCGGTGACCCGGCGGAAGGCGATCAGATCAGCTTCGCGCGGATCCGCATCCGGGTCGATATTCCTACAGCCGGCACCTACGTCATCACCCACCCGTATGGCGTCGAAGTGTTCAACATCGACACTCCCGGCCGCCGCGCAATCAACATGACCCGCGACATCGGCATCGGCACACCGAAAACCTACGACGGCGCGCTCAAGGGGGACGTCGGACCGTTCCTGCGCAGTCTCAACGGGCCCTACACCGAAACCAATCCGGTGACTGGCTCGGCAGAACAATTTGTCGGTGATCCGAACCTTGAAGAAGCCGTGACCGGCAGCCCGTTCAACACCAACTTCATTCGTATCGAAGGCCCCAATGGTCTGGATCTGCGGACCACGACATTCGCCGTCTCCGGCAAGTTGTCGACGGTAGTTCGACCCACACCAATGATTACCCAGCGCAGCACCTACTCGCGCAAAGCGGGGACCAGTGCACCGGTCGCCCAACAGGACGTCTTCGTCCTCGCACCACCCGCGCCCGGCACGGTCGCCGTGACCAGTTTCACCCCGGTGCTGAACATGACCGAAGCCAACTCCACCGGTGCCTGGTATGCGCAATCGTCGGCCAACCCGACCGTGCCGAGCGTCCTGCAAGTGACCGCCGACAACCACCTGGCCATCGCCAGCAGCACGCCGACCACCCTGCCCATGACCCTGACCGACCTGGTGGTGATCCAGAGCGCGCAATACAGCCTGAGCTCCGGACAACTCACCGTGGTGGCCTCGACCAGTGACGAAACCTCGCCCCCCGTACTTACCGCCACCTCCGGCAGCGGCGCCGCCATCGGTGCCCTGAGCGGCGACGGCGCGGTGAAAACCCTCGCCACCGGGATCTCGCCGATACCGCCGGCCAAAGTGCGCGTGACGTCGTCCAACGGCGGCAGCGACACCGAAGAAGTGGTCATCGTGCAATGAACGCTCACATGCCCAGATCCGTATCAGGAGGCATCATGAACAAGTGGCCACGCTTTGCGCTCAACGCGCTCGGGCTCGCTCTCTCGCTGACCGGCAGTGCCTATGCGCAACTCGCCGCCGTCGACCCCGGTCCCTACACCTTCGCCACCGGGAAATTCCCGATGTGGTACCAGGACAACAATCTGCTGTCGATGGAGCTCTGTCAGTCGCGCGCCGCCAGCTCGCGGGTAGCGGTCAGCACGCCACCGGCCTACATGTGCACCCTGCTGCCGGAGCCGGGCATCTTCGACGACAGCCTGCCGATGGTGTTCCCCGACAACTGGCCGCCAGAAGCCTTCTGGTTTCTCGCCGAAACCACTATTCCCAACAACGGCGCCGGCTATGGCATGGACGCTTATGTGGCCGGGATAGAAGCCGCGTTTGCCTCGGGAAACCCGGCTGACGGCGATCAACAAAGCTTCGCGCGCATTCGTATCCGGGTGAACGTTCCCGTGGCCGGTACCTACACCATCACTCACCCGTATGGTGTGGAAACGGTCAACGTCACCACCCCCGGACGCCGCGCGATCAACATCACCAAAGACATCGGCATCGGTGCGCCGGGCGATTTCAGCGGCACACTCAACGGCGCCATCGGGCCATTCCTGCGCAGCATCAACGGCCCGTACACCGAAGTAAACCCGGACACCGGCAGCGTCGAAACCTTCGTTGGCGACCCGAACCTCACCGAAGCAGTAACCGGCAGCCCGTTCAACACCAACTTCGTACGCATCGTCGGGCCGTCCGGCGCCGGCACCATTCAGACAGCCCTGTTCACCGTCGCCGGCAAGGTGCTCGACAGCCGTCAGCAAACCCATGTCGACATCGACCGCGCCACTTATCGCCGAACCTCGGCCGGTGTGCGTGCCGAGGTGTTCGCCAAGGCTGACAGCAGCTCGACCCTGTGCTTCCGTGAAACCGTCGCGTTGCTTCCTGGCCCACCGCCTACGCCATGCGAGACCAGCCTGACCGGTGACAATACCGGTTTGTTCTTCGGCCAGCGCCTGGGCAACGGCACCCTGCCGTCAGTCGTCGTGGTGACCGCGACCAACCCGGCCGGGACCACGCGACCAACATCGGTGTCGAGCAAGCTCACCGACGTGGTGAAAGTGCAAACAGCACGCTACAGCTGGGCCAACAAAACCTTGCTGATCGAAGCGACATCGACCGATGAAGTGGCGATCCCCGACATGGTTGCGCAAGGCTACGGACGTCTGTCGAAAACCGGCACCCTGCAACGCATCACCGTCGCCGACCTGACTCAGCCACCGGCCACCGTGACGGTTAAATCCGCCGCTGGCGGCAATGACACCGAGCCCGTTGTCGTGGTCGGCACCGCACCGGACACCGGCGAAAACCAGGCACCGATCGCTAACGCCGACAGCGGCAGCACCAGTTTCGGCGTGCCGATCACCCTCAGCTTGTTGACCAACGACAGCGATCCCGATGGTAATAATCCGCTGAGCATTACCGCGTTGACTCAACCTGCTGCGAACCAAGGCACCGTGGCC
>NZ_QAIU01000548.1:0-5712 GCF_003061205.1 Pseudomonas sp. HMWF006 | reverse complement strand
GGTCTACACCCCGCCAGCCGTGGTCAACACGCCACTGACCACGACCTTCACCTACAAGGCGCAAGACGCCAAAGGCCTGACCTCGGCCAATCCGGCCACTGTGACGATTACCGTCGCGCCCAACCGGGCACCGACCGCCGTCGCCGACAGCGTCGCCACCTTGGGTGTGGCGATCCCGATCAACGTACTGGCCAACGACACCGATCCGGAAGGCAACGTGCCGCTGGGCGTCGCCAGCCTGACCCAACCGGCCGTCGGTCGTGGCACGGTCAGCACTGACGGCAGCGTGATCACCTACACGCCACCGGCCACCGTCACCACGGCGTTCACCACAACCTTCACCTACATCGCCCGGGACAGCTTCGGCGCCCTGTCGACGCCGGCCACGGTCACGGTGCAAGTGTCGCCACGGCCAGCAGCGGAAACCTTCACCGTCACCGCGTCCACGGTGCAGGCACGCTCCGGCGGTCGCTTCAACTGGGACTTCACCGGCACCTCGTCGGTGACCACCGGCAACACCATCACCGTGCAGGTCACCACCCCGACCGGACTGGTCACTCTCGGCACCACCACCGTACCGGTGACCGGACGCTGGCGGCTGACGCTGAACAACACAACGGTGGTGCCATCGGCCAACCCGACCGCGACGATCCGCTCGTCCCAGGGCACCGTGCGCACGGTCTCGGTGACCACGCTGTAAGCCAGATCCCCAGCCACTCTCGGGTGGCTGGGGTCGATTTCGAACCGGTTAACGCCTGACAGGATGTGAGCCATGAACACGCCGACCGCCGCCCTGCTTTGCCTGCTTGTGCTGTGCAGCAGTGCGGGCGTGCGTGCCGACGACCTGATGGAAAACGATGACTTGGCCCCGACCAGCAGCGACCTCGGCGAACTGCCCCCACCGGTGGGTCAGCAAGCCCTGATCGACCAGCTCGGCCAGGCCAACGTCGCCCTGCTGCAACAGAACGGTCAGTCGCTGCTCGGGCAGATCGTGCAGTCGGGCAGCAATCAGGAAGCGTACATCCTGCAACAGGGCAGCGACCTGATGGCGCTGATCAACCAGAACGGTTCCGGCAACGCCGCTTCGATCACGCAGAACGGCAGCCATAACCGCGCGCAGATTTCGCAAAACGGCAACAACAACGACGCCAGCATCGAGCAGGCCGGCGCGGGGCTGCAAAGCGCCGTGACCCAGTCGGGCAACGGCATGAGCGTTTCGGTCAAGCAATACCGCTAAGCACTGCAAATCATCGGAGAGATCATCATGTTCAAACTGACGCCCCTCACCGCCGCCCTCCTGGTCATGATCAGTGCCCAGGCCATGGCCGACGACAGCCTGTCCAACCAAAGCCAGGTCGGTACCGCCAACATCGCGGATGTGAAACAGACCCAGGCACCGTTCAGCACCGCCACCCAGACCCAACTGGGCCAGGGCAACGACGCCGCCGCCGTGCAAGACCACGCCAGCAGCGTGATCACCCAGGACGCGGTCGGCGACTACAACGCCGGCTACGCCGAACAACTTTACGAAGACAACGCCACCATCACCCAACAACAGGTCGGCGCCTTCAACACCGCCCACGCCAGCCAGTCGCTGGGCTTCGGCTCACCAAACAGCGCGCTGCAACAACAGCAAGGCACTGGCAACTTCTCGTTCGTCTATCAAGACTCGCAAAACGGCAGCGAAGGTAAAACCTTCCAGTTCGGCGACAGCAACGAAGCCAACATCGAACAACTCTATGAAGGCAGCGGCAACAGTTCAGTGATCACCCAATACGGCACCGCCAACTACGGCACCGCCGAACAGGTCACCCACAACGGCGGCCAGATCGGCATCAACCAGGCTGGCGAAAGTAACTACGCCTACGGCGACCAACGCAACGGCACCGGCGGCACCATCACCATCAACCAGTTCGGCAACCTCAACGGCAGCGAAATCTGGCAGGACGCGCAACTCGCCAGCCAGGCCACCGTCAACCAATACGGCGACAGCAACGAAACCGTGGTCGACCAAAGCTTCGGCGAAAACAACAGCGCCACCGTCACCCAGGTCGGCAACACCAACGCGATCTACGCCGACCAGTTCGAGTCAGTCAACTCGACGCTGGCGCTGTACCAGGTTGGCAACGGCAACGTGCACTACACCTATCAGAGCGGCGACGGCCACACACTCAGCGCCACCTCCGTGGGCAACGACAACAAGGTCTACGCCAGCAACTGGAAAGGCCCGCAATCGGGTGGGCAGTTCGGCAGTAACCAGCGTGCGACGGTGACTCAGGCGGGGAATGGCAACATCGCCAGCTTCACTCAGGATGGCGTCGGGCATGTGATGACCACGCACCAGACCGGGACTGGCAACAAAACCACGGTCAGTCAGGCTGAGTCGTATAACGAGCTGTATTTTGATCAGAACGGTAGCGACAACATTTTGATCTCGGATCAGCGCGGCACGGGCAACCTGGTGCAGGGTTCTTCGAATGGCACGGGCAACAGTGCTGAGTTTGATCAGTCCGGGACGGGGAACCAGGCGTATACCGCGCAGTTCTATGGCAGCGACAACATGATCACGGTGAAGCAAGCGGATACGATGAACGTGGCGTACGTGACCCAGGGCGGGACGGGGAACATTGCCAATGTCGATCAGAGTGGGGTTACGCAGACGGCGAATATTCAGCAGTTCGGGTCGGCTAACCAGGCGACGGTTTTGCAGCAGTAGGGGTTGGGTGTTGATGGGCCGCGATTCTCTGGTGAGGGGGGTCGCGGTTTTTTTGGCCTATGCAGGAGCTGCCAAAGGCAGCGTTCTTTTGATTTTGCTATTGGAGATCAGAAGATCGCAGCCTTCGGCAGCTCATAGTCGATCAATCTGGCATTGAACGAATAATGTCGGCCAGATCATCCTTGGTTAACTCATTGGCCTTAATGGCGGCAGCGATATCTTTTTTGGAAAGCGGAAAACGCTTGAAAATTTCTTTCAAAGTATCTGCATCCACATTTGCCAGCCAGAGTGGATCAATAAAAGAACCACCATACTCAGGCTTCATGGGCACTTCTTCGTGAGCAATCGCGCCTTTATGATTCAGATACACCACATAACGATCGTGACCTTCAGGAAAGCTTTTATCGTGGTAGAGCGTAGTGCCCAGAGGCAGGACATAGAAATTATCGTCGCCATTTGGACCTTCGATAAGCAGCGGTTCTTTAGTTTTGATCATTTTCATATCGTGCCCCTTCGCAATATCATCAGAAATCAGAAAAGCCAAAAAAATCGCATTTACGGATAAAACCACCACCAGCCAAAGGCCAAGTCGCCTATTTGTAAACATTTTTCTTATCATAAGGTGCCTCGGTATTCGCTTCGAGCATGGCTTGCAAATCCGCCGGCATAAAAATTCCGTCCTGCGGACTACTTTGCGTACGCGCTGCCTGTCTCTCAATAAAAGAAAGACCTCGCATCTCATTATATTTTGCCGGATTTTGCACAATTGGCTTACCCGAAACTTTTGCCCCTGCAATTGTTACGGTTGTGCAGTTATTCGTAGTTGGATGATAGTTTGAGGGCAGGACGTAACGTGCTGACGACGCTGTCTTTCTTCTCTGTTCTTTTTGTTGAGCGACAATGCCGTCGAAATGGGCGATAACAGCCTCAGCCTTAGCATTATCCAAAAAATAAACAAAACCAGTTGTTGTACGCCCCAAACTATTCTCACCAGAGATATACGTTTTGAAGGACGTCCAAACATTCAACACACCCTCCCCCTCGCTATCGAACGTTCCCCATGTTTTGCCATAACGACCAAAATCGTAGGTGATGTCTTTGCTACCAACCACCACGTGTAAAGCTGCGTGCCCGAAAGGATGCTCTTCTTTATCGCGGGTATAGGGACCACCAACCAGTATTTCCATATAGGCACCTGACACGACTATCTGATTAGTCTTTGTAGTTTTTCCTGATGCGCCTGTATTTTTTGCTGCCTGTGTGGTGCTGTTAGTTTTAGTAGGCTGAACCATTAAAGATGTTCCGTATCTTCAAGCTTCGGAAATTTTATGCTGCAACTCCCCCTAGGAATATTTGCAACATGCACAAAGCCATTTTCGTCAAGGACGCCAGTCATCAAGGTTCCATCCGGCAGCGTCAGTTCATACGCCTCATTGGCGATGGGCTCATCTTTTTCGTTAAGCAACTGAAACTCGACAAAAGTCTTTTCTTTCAGAAACTGCGAGAAGAAGCTAGTGGAAGCGCCACCACCAGACTGACCGACGAAGGTGTCGGGTGATCCGGCAGTAATAGTCGCTCCGCATGCTGTTTGGGAGCCAACATGGGCAACGTCTTTCCCCAAACCGAAAACATGGGGAGCGCCCGTCGTTATGGGGTTACTGCCGTGAAGAGGACAGGAATAGATATCTCCTACCAACGCCACGGGCATTGAATTAACAAAAATAGGACTTGATCCAGTGGAAATGTTTCCGCCGTGACTCCCTGGGTCTCCGAGCCTTGCGACTGGCTTTCCTGCCATCGTTTCTCTCCTTTGAATATTACAATCAACCGATGTTACCTGATCTTTGATGACTCCTGAACGGTCAAGGATTCATCGTTGTCAGACGCCTCAAGTGCCTCCTGCTTGCGCCGCACCCTTTCCATCAATGCCTCGATCTCTGCCATTACCTGCTCATGCGGAATGTTCGGACGCGGATCATCGAGTGACTTCTGGACTTCGGCACGAAACCAACGGTCGTAGCTGGCGGCCTGTTCTTCGCTTTCTAAATCTGGAACGGTTGTGGAAAACAGGGGATCCATGGTGCTTCCGGATTGAGGGTAAAAACGCGGTTTCTGTTCTTGATCGTTCCCACGCTCTGCGTGGGAATGCCGCTCGGGACGCTCAGCGTTCCAGCTCGCGAATTTGACGCAGAGCGTCAGGGGCTGCATTCCCACGCAGAGCGTGGGAACGATCAATCAGCCATCCTTCAACTCGACGTGATCCAGCGCTTGATTCACCGCCAGTTCGCCCAGCATGACGACTTGTGCGATACCCAGTGCAGTCTTGCGGTGCGAGGTTTCCAGCGAGGCGGCGAAGTTGATGAGCATTTCGCTGGCCGAGCCGAGGGTTTCGCTGGCGTTGGCCAGCAGAGATTCGGTGTTGTACCTGGGGTTGGCGAGGTACATGGGTTCCGGCTCGTTGGCGCTGGACATGATGTGGGCAGTGGGGTTGAGGTAGAAATCGAGGGCGCGGTCGGCGGCTTCGTGGAGTTTTTTGCTGTCGACTGAGGCGTAGGGGGATGTGGTGTTGGTGTCTGGTTCTGGGGGGTTGGGTGTTGGTTTTTTCATGGTGATTCTCTCTCATTGATAGTTGCAACTGGCCCATTCGACTTCCAGGAAAAATGGGTGGCAGCTGTACGCAGGCTGGAAATCCGGGAGAGAGCAACCCGGCAGACACGAATGTCTCCCGCGCACAACCGCCATAACAGAGTGCACACAATGAAAGTGCGCAAGCATACGTTATGAAAGGCGTATCTGCTCTCTCGTGTCTTCGGGTTTCCACGCCCGGTCACTGAATTGGCAGCGACGAACACAGGCTAGAGACCGGACGTCCGACGGACAACCTGAAAATCTTGTGGGAAGGTTCCGCCGATTCAGACACTTCTTTAAACACACTTCAGATCGCAGCCTGATCTGGTCAAACGATCCTGGACACAGTTATAGGGTTTTATCCCTTT
>NZ_QAIU01000547.1:1655-4137 GCF_003061205.1 Pseudomonas sp. HMWF006 | reverse complement strand
CAGTTTGAGCACCTCGGCCCAGATCGCCGCCAGCTTCTCCTCGACCTCACCCACCGGCGCGACGAACTGCTGCGTGACCAGCCCCGGCACCGGCAAGGCGCGCTTGTCGAGTTTGCCGTTGGCGGTCAGCGGCAGTTGCGCCAGCAGCACAATCTGCGCCGGCACCAGGTACTCCGGCAGGCACGCCTGCAATTGCTCGCGCAGCCCCTGCGCCTGCAGGCTCACACCCGCCACCGGCACACACCACGCCACCAGTTGCAGCCGCGCCGGGTCATCATCCAGAGCCAACGCCAACACCGCGGCCTCACTGACGCCGTCGAGGCCGAGCAGCACCCGCGCGACTTCCGCCGGTTCCACGCGATAACCGCGCACCTTGACCTGATCGTCGGCGCGGCCGATGAATTCCATGGCCTGTTGACGATTACGCCGCACGCGGTCGCCGCTGCGGTATACCCGCGAACCCGGCGCGCCGAACGGATCGGGCAGGAAGCGTTCGGCGGTCAATCCGGGCTGGTTCAGATAGCCCTGCGCCACGCTGTCACCACCGATGTACAACTCGCCGGCCACCTGATCAGCGACGCTGTTGAGCACATCGTCGAGCACGTAAACCTGCGCGCCCGTCAGCGCCGTGCCAACCGGAACACAGCGCGCATCGGCCGCCAGTTCGCCAACTTCGTGGGTCAACACACCGACCGTGGTTTCACTCGGCCCGTAGTGGTTGATCACGCGGCAGCCCGGTTTGAGCTGACGCACGCGCTCCACCAGAGCTGGCGAGCAGGCTTCGCCGCCGACGATCAACGCGTGCTGCGGCAACACATCGGCGGCCCGGGCAGCTTGTAACAGTGCGGCCAGATGCCCCGGGACGATTTTCAGCATGCCCACGCGGTGAGTGGCCATGTACTCGGCAAACCGGTCCGGGTCAAAACCCAGTTCTTCCGGCAACACGTGCAACAGGCGCCCGGAACACAACGCGCCGAACAGCACGGTAAAGCCCAGGTCGGCGGCGATGGTCGAGACCAGCGCCATGCTGCTGTCCGGCGTCGGTGCCAGGCGTTCCAGCACACCGCGCACGTAACTGCCCAGCGCCCCGTGGCTGACCAGCACACCCTTGGGTTGCCCGGTGGAACCGGAGGTGTGAATCACATAGGCCGGTGACTGCGCGAACAGGCTCACGGCCGGGCTGACGTCCGCCATCGCCTGCCATTGCGTGGGTGCGTAAGCGAGCCCCTGACATCCATCCACCGCCAGTGCGGACACCCGCGCATCCCCTTCAGCGCACAACAGCAGCCGCGCCCCGGCACTGCCAAGCATCTGCTGCAGCCGTGCGTTCGGCGCCTTGACGTCAAGCGGCATGTACACCGCGCCGGCCTTGAAGATCGCCAGCACGCAAGTCAGCCAGTCCAGCGAACGCTCCATCAGCACCGCCACCGGCTCGCCGATGTTCAGCCCCTGCGCCAGCAGATGATGGGCCAGTCGATTGGCCGCCTGATCCAGCGCCTGAAAACTCATGCTCTGATGCAGGTCACGCGCAGCCAGTGCCTCGGGCTGCTGCGCGACTTGTCGATCCCACAGGTGCAACACCGACAGCGCCGGTTCGCCGGGTGCAGCAAGCACCGCTGGCGCCAACGGGGCAACGCTGTGCAACGGCGCTTGCGGCGCTTTCAACAACTCACTGAACAGGCCGAGCAAGGCCGGCACAAAACCGGCGACAGTCTCTGGACGATAGAGGTCGCTGGCATAGGTCATCTGCCCGTGAATCAAGGTGCCGTCATCGGTGATGTCCAGCGCCAGATCGAAGTGGGTGCCGTCCTTGTCCAGCGGGTATTCCGCCACGCTCAGCCCCGGTAGCGTCATCGAGCGTTGCTTCTGCATGCCGACGTTCTGGTTGAACTTGGCCTGGAACAGCGGGTTGTGACCGAGGGTGCGCTCGGCGACCAGTTCGTCCACCAGTTGCTCGAACGGCAACTCCTGATGCGCCTGGGCACCGAACGCCGCTTCGCGCACCCGCGCCAGCAAGTCGGCGAAGCTGCCGCGCTCATCCACTTCGCAACGCAGCACCTGGGTGTTGACGAAGAAACCGATCAGCCCTTCGACTTCGGCGCGGCCACGGTTGGCATTCGGCACGCCAACACGGATGTCGCGCTGCCCCGCGTGGCGCGAGAGGAACAGCGAGAACCCCGCCAGCACCAGCATGAACAGACTGATGCCCTGGCTGCGGGCAAAGGCGTTGAGTTGCAGGGACAACTGCGCGCCAAAATCGAAACTCAGGGTCTGCCCTGCAAAACTTTGCGTCAGGGGCCGGGCGTAGTCTGGCGCCACTTCCAGCAGCGGCTGTTCTTCACCGAGTTGCTGGCGCCAGTACTCGAGTTGCCGCTCGCCCTCGCCGGCTTCCAGCCAGCGTCGCTGCCAGATTGCGTAGTCAGCGTATTGCAGCGGCAGAGCGGGCAATTGTGGCTCGCGCGCCAGGCTGAAGGCCTGATAG
>NZ_QAIU01000547.1:675-1645 GCF_003061205.1 Pseudomonas sp. HMWF006 | reverse complement strand
TGATAGCACTGGACGAATTCCTTGACCATCACGTCCATCGACCAGCCGTCGGAGACGATGTGGTGCATGCTCACCACCAGCACGAATTGTTCATCGGCTACTGCAAACAGGCTGGCGCGCAGCAACGGCCCGTGGCGCAAATCGAACGGCCGCGCCGTGACGGTTTGTACCTGTTGCGCCAGGGCCGCCTCGCGCTCCGACACCGGCAAACCGGTGAGGTCGATGCGCTCCAGCGCAATGGGTTGCTGATCGAGAATCACCTGATACGGTTGATCGCCATCGGTATGGAATACCGTGCGCAACACTTCATGGCGCATGACCAGATGATCGAAGGACCGTTGCAGCGCCGCTTCGTCCAGGCGCCCGTTCAGACGCAGGCCGGCGGCCATGTTGTACGCGGCGCTCTGCGGTTCGAGCTGCCAGAGAAACAGCAGGCGTTGCTGGGCGAACGACAACGGAATCGGCGTGACCTCGTGCCGGCTGACCGGCAGCGGCAACAGGCTGAAGTCCTTGCCGTCCTCACGCAGTCTGGCCAGAAACTGTCGACGCTGTTCCAGCGGCAAACCGACGAACCTTTTCGCGATGCGTTCCGCCATGGTGCCGCTCATACTTCCTCTCCTTCCAAAGCATTCATGAACTGATCCATGTCGGACCAGTCGTCGTCCGTTGCACCGCCGGCCTGTTGTGCCAGCAGCGCCGCCAGATCGGTCAGTAACGGTTTTTCGAACAGGCTGCGCAGCGGTAACACCACGCCCAATTGAGTCTTGATGCGCGCAATCACCTGCGCGGCCAGCAGCGAATGGCCACCGAGTTCAAAAAAGTGATCATCCAGACCGACCCGCGGCACCTGCAGGACCTCGGCCCAGATCCGCGCCAGACACTGCTCGGTCTCCGTTTGTGGCGCGCGATAGTCGCCCTGCAACTGGCTGGCATCCGGCGCCGGCAAGGCTTTGCGGTCGAGCTTGCCGCT
>NZ_QAIU01000547.1:0-665 GCF_003061205.1 Pseudomonas sp. HMWF006 | reverse complement strand
CGCCAGCACCACGGCTTCACGAACGCCCGCGCACTGTTGCAAGCGTGATTCGATTTCGCCCAGCTCGATGCGGAAGCCACGGATCTTCACTTGATGGTCGACCCGGCCGACATATTCCAGCGCACCGTCAGCGCGCAGTCGGGCGCGGTCACCGGTGCGATACAGGCGCTGGCCATCAGCAAACGGGTCTGCGATAAAGCGCTCGGCACTGAGCATCGGCTGACGGTGATAACCACGGGCCAGGCCCGGGCCACCGATGTACAACTCACCCACCGCGCCTTGCGGCAACAGGTTCAAGTCATCATCGAGCACGTACAGCCGACGGGCCTCCAGACCGTGGCCGATCGGAATGCCGCGCCACGACACGGCATCCGCCGTCAGCGCCGTGCAGTCATGAATAGTCGAGACGACTGTGGCTTCGGTCGGTCCGTAGGTATTGAGCAAGCGCACATGGCCCAAACCGGCCCGTTGCCACAGGCGCAAACCGTCCACCGCCATCGCCTCGCCACCGACGTGAATCTGCCGCAGTGCGCCGAAACCGGCCGGCGGCTGCGCCGCGTATTCCTGCACCAGCCAGTACCAGTAGGCGGCCGGCAGGTCGGCCAGGGTGATGCCGTGATCGACAATCACCTGACGCAACGTCGCGCTGTCCCACAACGGCGCAT
>NZ_QAIU01000546.1:0-1136 GCF_003061205.1 Pseudomonas sp. HMWF006 | reverse complement strand
GTCTTGAGCATCACGCCGGAACCGGCGTCGATGCCAACAATACGCTTTTTGAAGCTGTCGTCGGTTTTCAGGTCTTCGATGGATTTGGCTTTCACGTATTCCGGCACGATCAGGCCGATTTTCGCGTCCTTGAAGTTCGGGCCGTAATCGACCACCTGGTCCTTGTTCTTCGTCCAGTATTCACCGTGGGTCACTGGCAGCCAGGCCGAGAGCATGGCGTCGAGTTTGCCGGTGGCCACGCCTTGCCACATGATCCCGGTGGCGACGGCTTGCAGTTTCACGTCGTAGCCGAGTTTCTGCTTGATCACTTCGGCCGCCACGTGGGTGGTCGCGACGCTGTCGGACCAGCCGTCAACGTAACCGATGTTAAGGGTCTGTTTTTCAGCGCTGGCGAATGTGGAACTCATCGCAAGCACCAGAGCGGCACCTGCGCCTAAAAGTCGTCGCATCTTCATCGTTACTTCCCCGAAATGCTGCGCCCGACGGATGCCGGGCATCGTCAACGTATTGTTATGGTGCACAGCGCCCCCATCACGCCTGACCGCAAACTCGCCCGACCGTCAGTGGAGTACTGACGCTTTCGATCATCGGCCTGACGCCCACAGCGACCTGCTCTGTCAGCGACCTCAATACACCGAGAAACGACATCAGAAAGCCATTAATTGCAGCTGAATAAATGACGCCAGATAATCCGCCCGAACTTTGCATGGCAAATCATGCCGGCCACCAACGCGTGGATAAATGCAGGTAACATGCGTCGCTTTGCAGCCACTCGGCCTGACCATGTCCGCGACGTCCCGCTTCCCGTTTATTCCTTATCTCTTCGCTTGCCTGCTCGGCCTGCTGGCCCTTGGCGGCTTCTGGTACGACCTCGGCAAGCCGGTGATCCTCCCGGACGCCGCGACCCCGACGCATAAATTGCAGTGCGCCTCCTACACGCCTTTCGACAAGGATCAGTCGCCGTTCGACGTGCCGTTCAAACTGCGTCCGGAACGCATGGATGCCGACCTTGCCCTGCTGGCGACGCGCTTCGAATGCATCCGCACCTATTCGATGACCGGCCTCGAAGCCCTGCCGGAACTGGCGCGCAAGCACGGTTTGAAGTTGATGATCGGCGCCTGGGTCAACAGCAACCC
>NZ_QAIU01000054.1:0-1471 GCF_003061205.1 Pseudomonas sp. HMWF006 | reverse complement strand
ACCCGGCAGACACCCTGGCGAGCCTGGACAAGATTCATCGCTTTGCCTACAGCAAGCTCGGCAACGAGTACCTGTGGAGTCCGTCGATGCCGTGCCCGTTGCCGGCCGAGGAAGACATCCCGATCGCCTATTACGGCACCTCCAACATCGGGCAGCTCAAGTACGTCTATCGCAAGGGCCTGGCCCTGCGCTACGGCAAGACAATGCAGTGCATTGCCGGGATCCACTACAACTTTTCCCTGCCGGAAAAGCTCTGGCCGCTGCTGCGCGAAGCCGAAGGTTTCGTCGGCACCGACCGCGATTTCCAGTCATCGTCCTACATCGCGCTGATCCGCAACTTCCGTCGCTACAGCTGGCTGCTGATGTACCTGTTCGGTGCCTCGCCGGCGCTGGATGCAGGTTTCCTGCGCGGTCGTTCGCACCAGTTGGAACAACTGGACCCGGACACCCTGTACCTGCCGTACGCCACCAGCCTGCGCATGAGCGACCTCGGTTACCAGAGCAACGCCCAGGCCGGCCTGACGCCGTGCTACAACGATCTGTCGAGCTACACCGACAGCCTGCGCAAGGCCGTGGCCACGCCGTACCCGCCGTACGTTGAAGTCGGCACGCACAAGGATGGCGAGTGGGTACAGCTCAACACCAACATCCTGCAGATCGAAAACGAGTACTACTCCAACATCCGCCCGAAACGCGTGACCTACACCGGCGAACGGCCGATCCAGGCGCTGATGGCCCGTGGCATCCAGTACGTCGAAGTGCGTTGCCTGGACATCAACCCGTTCCTGCCGATGGGCATCGACGTCCCCGAGTCGCGCTTCCTCGACGCGTTCCTGCTGTACTGCGCGCTGAACGACAGCCCGTTGCTGACCAACACCTCGTGCGGCAATGCCACTTCGAACTTCCTCAGCGTGGTCAAGGAAGGTCGCCGACCGGGCCTGCAATTGCAGCGCGACGGACAGCCGGTCGAGCTGAAGACCTGGGCCGCCGAGTTGCTGGAACAGATCGCGCCACTGGCCGCCCTGCTCGATCAGAGCCACGGCGGCGATGCGCACAGCAAGGCACTGGATGCGCAACTGGCCAAGGTCAGCGACCCGTCCCTGACCCCGTCGGCGCAGGTGCTGGCGGCGATGGCCGAGCACAAGGAAAGCTTCGCGCAGTTCTCCCTGCGTCAGAGCCAGGCCCATGCCGAGTTCTTCCGCAGCGAGCCGTTGGCGGCGGAAGATCAAGCGAAGTTTGAGGAGCTGGCGCGTTCGTCGCTGGCGGCGCAGGCTGAGCTGGAGCAGAACGAGGTTGGGGATTTCGACGTGTTCGTCGGTTCGTATCAGGCGAGCATCCTGGCGATCAGCAATTAAAAGCCCCTCACCCTAGCCCTCTCCCAGAGGGAGAGGGGACTGACCGGGTTGTTGATGCGAAGTGCACCGACCTGAAATACCGCGTCGAACTCAGGCCTTGAAAAGCACAGAGATTG
>NZ_QAIU01000545.1:0-13358 GCF_003061205.1 Pseudomonas sp. HMWF006 | reverse complement strand
TCTCACGCCGCTGACCTGTTCGTTGGTGGAAGCCGTGGACAGCATTCATCTGGTCGCAGGCTCGTTGATCGCCAAGGCGTACGAAACGTCCGAGATTCACGAAGGCTATCGCTGCCGCTTCGGTGTGAATCCGCAGTTCGAGCGAGAGTTGCTGACCCATCGGCTACACGCCGTGGGCCATGATTCGGCGGGCGATTTACGCGCGATCGAATTGAACGACCACGTGTTCTTTGTCGCGACGCTGTTTCAGCCGGAACGTGCGGCGCTCAAGGGGCTCGTTCCGCCGCTGGTACGGGCGTTCGTCGAAGCGTGCGCTGAGCAACGCCAATGAAGCCCAACGAGCCGTGCTTCGCGGTGATTTTCACCTCGACCCGCACCGAGGGCGACAACGGTTACGCGGCGGCATCCGAGCGGATGATGGAACTGGTTGTGCAGCAGTCGGGGTTCCTCGGCGTGGATTCGATCCGGGGCGAGGACGGGGTCGGGATCACCATTTCGTACTGGGCGAGCGAGGAGGCTATTCTGGCCTGGCGCGAGCATCCCGAGCACCGGGTGATTCAGGCGCGTGGGCGCGCGCAGTGGTATTCGAAATTCCACACGCAGGTGTGTCGGGTGGAGCGCGAGTATCGGTTTGGGCAGTGAGTGCAGCGGCGCACTGATTGGCCTCTTCGCGAGCAAGCTCGCTCCCACAGGAGGAATGCGATCAACTGTGGGAGCGAGCTTGCTCGCGAAGAGGCCTTCACAGACTGCGCAAAATCTCAGCCCCTCACCAGACTGCGCACCGCCACGATCTCCGGCACCTCAACCTTGCTCATGTACACCCGCAACGGCTCGGTGATGTTGATCCGGTCATGGATGTTCTGATCCAGCAGTAACTGAATCAGCTCGCGCTTCAGGGTCATGGTCGTCTCAGAGGCCGCCGCCCAGACAAATTCGCTGGTGGGAATGATGCCGTCATCGGCCACGTCCATGCCGAACGAATCTTCGCTGAATCGCACGATGTACTGACCGGTTTTGCGGTTGAGGCCGACAAAGCCCTTGAGGTCGTCGGCCGCCTGGCAGATGAGTTGGGAGGTGATGCGCATGGTAAACCTCACGAAAAGTGTTCGATGGTTTACACGCAGGGCAACGGAACGGCGCGCCCTCTGCCGGGACGTCTGCCGAGGGCAAGCGTACTGCAAACCGCGCCACAAAAGTGCAGGAAAAATCGCTTTTAATACGTTTATGTCGGTCTGGCGATAGCACGCAACCGATTCAGTTGTTAAAAGGTACGTCTTTGAAAATGCCCTGCGAAAGGAACTCGAACATGCCCGCCACTTTCACCAAAAGCGCCCTCATGCTGAGCCTGCTGCTCGCTCTCGGTCAGGCGCAGGCCGCCAGCCAGACCGATCCCGAGGCCGTCGCTGCGGCACACGGTATCCCGCACCCAGCGGTGATCGCCCACCGTGGCGCGTCCTTCGATGCACCGGAGTCCACCGCCGCGTCCTACAAACTGGCCCGCGACCTCGGCGCCGATTACCTGGAAATGGACTTGCAGCGCAGCAAGGACGGCGTGCTGTTCGCCCTGCACGACAACAACCTGCAACGCACCACTGACGTCGCCAGCAAGTTCCCGGAGCGCAAGGACAGCCCGGCCAATGCCTTCACCATGGCCGAATTGAAAACCCTCGACGCCGGCAGTTGGTACAACACGGCCTACCCGGATCGCGCGCGTCCGACCTACGCCGGCCTGAAAATCCTGACCCTGGACGAGATTATCGACATCGCCCAGGCCAACCCGAAACACAAGCCGGGCTTGTACATCGAAACCAAAGAGCCGCAGCTATTTCCCGGCATCGAGCATGACCTCAAGGAGAAGCTGCAGGACCGCGGCTGGTTGAGCCAGGCCGGTTCGAAACTGGCCAAGAGCGAGCTCGGCGTCGGCCAGGGCAAAGGCAAGGTGATCCTGCAGACCTTCGAGAAAAACAGCCTCGAACTGCTGCAAAAGGAAATGCCGCAAGTGCCGAAGATCCTGCTGTTGTGGGTCGGTGAAGGCAGCATCGAACCAAAATCGAAAGTGTCTTTCGCCGACTCCGGCGAGAAGGACAAGAACGTGTTTTACGGCAAGCAGGAACCGAAGTCCGAAGCCGAGTTCAAGCAGTGGGTCGATTACGCCAAGGCGCAAGGGGCGATCGGCACCGGCCCTTCGGCGAAGCTGACCAAGGGCGGCGACCAGAGTTATTCGGACCTAGTGCAACCGTGGATGAATAAGTACACCCACGATCAGGGCATGCTGGTGCACGTGTACACCGTCGATGAGCCGGTGGACTTCGAGAAAGTCATGGCCGCCGGTGTCGACGGCATTTTCACCAACCGCGCCAGTGAGCTGTTGAAGTTCTACAAGCGCCCGGCCAGTGCCAGTGTTGATCAGGTGTTGAAGAACAACGGGTTCTGATAGATAAACCCGGTTGTCCGCATCGCGAGCAGGCTCGCTCCTACGAGTCCTGCGCGCGATGCGTTGTTTTAAGGGTGAATTAAGTTGCAGTGATTAATCTGAACTCACTTCAACAGAACACGCACTTAAACAAGCAAGGAACGAACTCATGAAAACTTTGACTGCCCTGTTTACCGCCGCTGCCCTGACCCTCACCGCTGGCCTGGCCCAGGCTGATGTGCGCGTCGATCAGATTCCGCAACTGGTTAAAGACGGCAAGATCAAGTCGCTGGAGTCGATGAATGCCGAAGCGCTGAAACTGCATCCGGGTGCGACCATCACCGACACCGACCTGGATAACCACTTCAACGGTTATGAATATGAAGTTGAGCTGAAAACCGCTGACGGCAAAGAGTTCGACGTCGACTTCGACGCCACCACCGGCAAGGTGCTGAGCAACAAGCAAGACACTTGATACAGCGAATACGGAAAGCCGCACGATTGAGAAATCGTGCGGCTTTTTTGTGTGCGGCTTTTTTGTGTTCGGCTTTTTTGATGTGTTGTCAGTGAGATTTTCTCCCCCTCACCCCAGCCCTCTCCCCCAAGGGGGAGCCGATCGGGGGCTTTTCAAAGCCTGAGTTCGACTCGCAATCTTGAAGCCGATCAGGAAAACAACAAGGACCTGAGTGCGCTTCGATATTTCAGGTCGGCGTAGCTCGAATAGTCACCGCGGTCAGTGCCCTCGCCCTTGGGAGAGGGCTAGGGTGAGGGGAAAAGGCTTCACACCGAGGTGCTGACCAACGACCCCGAAGTGCTCGAGTCGGAGTCCTGCAAGGCCTGCAACAGTGATGCGGTTGCGGTTGACAGGGACGCCGAGGTGGCGCTGACCTGCGCCTGAGCCGCTGCCACTTCAGCCGCCTTGGCATCCGAGTTGTCCTGCTTCGCCTGCGCCGCTTGCAGCGCCTGCTGTTCCTCCTGCAATTGCTTCTGCAGTTCGGCAATCTGCTTGCGCAGTTCCTTCACCGAATCCGATTCTTCGCTGCTGCTGGAACTGCTGTCGCCGGACGGAGCTGCACCGCCGGCAGCTTTCGGGGCGTCGGTGGCGGCGCTGGTGCTGGCCGTGGCGCTGGCAGAGGTGTCTTCGCTGGCGTCAGTGATCGACGTTTTGCTTGTCGAGGTGCTGAGGGTCTGGTTGATCGAGACAGACGTGATGCTGACCATGGGAGTGCTCCAATGCCGGTTTTAGATACCCGGTCATCGACCCTGTGCGCAGCAATTTGAGATTGACTGTGTACCGACTCGGTATCCGAACCGGTACACAGCCAACGGCTCACGCGCTCAGGCGAGCGGTGACTTCATTGAGTTGCCCGGACAGGCCATGCAGGTTCTGGCTGGCCGTTTCGGTGCGCTGCACGTTGTCGAGGTTGGTACTGGCAATCGAAGTGATCTCAGTGAGGTTGCGCGAGATGTCTTCGGCCACCGAAGTCTGCTCTTCCGCCGCCGTCGCGATCTGCCGGTTCATGTCGCGGATCGCTTCCACGGCGTGGGTGATGCGCTCGAGCATGGCGCCGGCCTGGGTCACTTGCTCGACGCTTTCATCGCTGCGCGACTGGCCGCTGTCGATGGCTTGGGCCGCGTCCACCGCGCCGGTCTGCACGCTCTGAATGATCTGGTTGATCTCGATGATCGACTCCGCCGTGCGTTGCGCCAGGTTGCGCACTTCATCGGCGACCACGGCAAAACCACGCCCGGCCTCACCGGCCCGCGCCGCTTCAATCGCCGCGTTCAACGCCAGCAGATTGGTCTGCTCGGCGATGCCGCGAATCACTTCCAGCACCTTGCCGATACGGCCGCTGTCGGCTTCCAGACGACGGATCACCGTGGCGGTGTTGGCGATTTCACCGCGCATCTGGGTGATGGAGTGAATGGTGCTCTGCATGACCTTTTCGCCCTGTTGAGCGGACTGGTCGGCATCATCGGCAGCGCGCGCGGCATCGGCGGCATGGCGCGCCACTTCCTGGGCGGTGGCGGACATTTCGTTCATCGCCGTGGCCACCTGGTCGGTGCGGTTGAACTGCTCGTTGGTGCCGCCGGCCATGGTCGTGGCGATCGCATTCAACTCGCCGCTGGCGCTGTCCAGATCACTGGCGCTGCGTTGCAGATGAGTGAAGGTTTCAGCAAGGAAATCACGCAGGGTATTGGCGGCTGCCGCGAGGTTGCCCAACTCGTCCTGACGGTCGTTGGCGACACGCTCAGCGAGGCGCCCGCGGCTCAACTGGGTGACGTAATCGATCAGCTTGCGGATCGGTTCGATCAGGTTGCGGTTGACCAGCCACAGGCTCAACAGACCGATCAGCAGACCGGAGCCGAGCATCACCAGAATACCCAGCATTACGGTGCTGTTGGCACTGTCGTTGATTTGCAGCGATTGCTCGTCACCCTGCTTGCGCAGTTCGGCCACCAACGCGCTCATCTGCTCGCTGGCGGCACGGTCCACGCCTTTGACGGCGGCATCGCCAGCCGTTGGATCGGCACCGGCAGCCACGTAGGCATCGCGCCCCTTCTGGTAGGCAGCGCCGAGCAGGCGGTGTTCTTCACGCAGGCGTTCGATGCGGGTTTTCAGCGCCGGCTCGATGCCTTTCTGGCCGGCCAGTTCGCCAAGGATGTTCTGTACATCGCGCTGGCGATCTTCGAACTGGCTCCAGTATTTGCTCAGATCCGCCGGTTGCTTGCCGCGCAGCAGGACGTTTTTCCATTCCTGCACCTGCACCTTGAATTGCAGGTTGGCTTCGTCGATCAGTTGCGAGGTGTGCAACGGACCGGCGATCAACTGGCTGTAGTTCTGTACGCCGTTGGACAGGAAGTGAAAGCAGGCCAGCGCGATCAACAGCATCGCCAGCAGGCTGCCGCTCAGCAGGGCGAGAATTTGCGCTCTCAGGGATTTTTGCAGCATCGCAAGATACTCAGGACAGGGATGAGGCACGCCCGATAAGGCGTGGGATTTTGCCGGACATCCATGTCGGCGAGCCTTGGCTCTTGGCCAAGCGCGCGCAACGTAACCTAAGCGTGATCGGCGTGCCAGAGCGCTTCTTGAAGAAATTCCGACCGCCGGTAAGTCGCTGATTTGACGTCATTTTGCTGTCACACAAGCGTCATGTGACATTGCGATGATGCGGCTCAGGTGAATCCGGGAATTCCGCCCCGGACGCCCTCCTCGCAGCGAGCCTCCATGAACCACAGCCTCGACCTCAGTCATCGTGATCCTGACTTGTTCGGTTTGCTCTACGGCTTTCGTTTCCTGCCCGGTGAAAAGGGCCGCGAAGTCGATTCGGCCACCGCCCTGCGCTGTCTGCAAGAAGACGGCGACAGCGGTGAATTTCTCTGGCTGCACCTGAACCTGGCCCACGCCGCGTGTGAGCGCTGGATGAAAAGCCATCTGCAATTGCCCGAAGAGTTTTTCGAAGCGCTGCACGAAGGTTCGCGTTCGACGCGCATCGAGCACGTCGATTCGGCGTTGCTGGCGGTGGTCAACGACGTGGTGTTCAACCTCAGCAGCATGGTCTCTTCGGACGTGTCGACGCTGTGGGTCTGCGTGCGCAGCAAACTGATCGTCAGTGCACGCCTGCAACCGCTGCACTCGGTGGACAAACTGCGCTCGTCGGTGAAGGCCGGTGAGCGTTTTCGTTCGCCGTCGGAATTGCTCGTGCACCTGCTGCGCGATCAGGGCGAAGTGCTGACACAGATCGTGCGCAAGACCAGCATGAGCGTCGACCAGGTCGAGGACGAATTGCTTTCCTCGCGCCTGTCGACCAACCGCGCCGAACTGGGCGCCAATCGTCGCGTACTGGTGCGCCTGCAACGGCTGCTGGCGCTGGAACCGGGCTCGTTGCTGCGCCTGCTCAACCGGCCGCCGCCGTGGCTGCAAAAGGAGGACGTCAAGGAGTTGCGCAAGTCCACCGAGGAGTTTGCGCTGATCATCAACGACCTCACCGCCCTCGGCGAGCGGATCAAGTTGCTCCAGGAAGAGATCGCCGCCAACCTCAACGAACAAAGCAACCGCACGCTGTTCACCCTCACCGTGGTCACGGTGCTGGCGCTGCCGATCAACATCATCGCCGGTTTCTTCGGCATGAACGTTGGCGGTGTACCGCTGGCGACAGATCCGGAGGGGTTCTGGATTCTGGTGGCACTGGTGGCGACGTTCACCGTGATTGCCGGGCGCTGGGCATTTCGCAAGCGTGGGGACTACTAACCCGCTAAATAGTCTGTCCCAACACAGATCCCTTGCAGGCGTGAGCCTGCTCGCGATAGCGGTGTGGCAGGCACCTCTGTGTTGAATGTGCCAACCTCATCGCGAGCAGGCTCACGCCTACAGCGGCTGTTTATTGCCCTGGGATCAATGGTCAGACTAATCCCGCAAACACTGATCTGACGCAGCTTCTCTGTAATATTTAGCAACGATCATGGGCGACACTCCTTTCCTCGCTCAGGATTGTCCGCTCATGGCTACTCCTTCCCTGACCGCCCGCCAGGCGTCCGCCCCCAGCGGCAGACCCGCCCTCGACAATAAAGCCAGCCCGTTCACCTACGTGATTTTTTTCGCAGTGCTGGCCATGGGGATGCTGTTCACCGCCTACAGCCTGATGCATGACATGCACGAGCTGGGCACCACCGTCACCACCTGGACGCCGTTTCTGCTGCTCGGCGTGGCGCTGCTGATTGCGCTGGGCTTTGAGTTCGTCAACGGGTTCCACGACACCGCCAACGCGGTCGCAACGGTGATCTACACCCACTCGCTGCCGCCGAACGTGGCGGTGGTCTGGTCGGGGTTCTTCAATTTTCTCGGGGTGCTGCTGTCCAGCGGCGCGGTGGCGTTCGGCATCATCGCTTTGCTGCCAGTGGAGTTGATTCTGCAGGTCGGTTCGTCCGCCGGTTTCGCGATGATCTTCGCCCTGTTGATCGCGGCGATCCTGTGGAACCTCGGCACTTGGTGGCTGGGCCTGCCAGCCTCGTCGTCGCACACCCTGATCGGTTCGATCATCGGCGTCGGCGTGGCCAATGCCCTGATGCACGGGCGCGACGGCACCAGCGGTGTGGACTGGGCGCAGGCGACCAAGATTGGTTACGCCTTGCTGCTGTCGCCGCTGGTGGGTTTCGGTTGCGCGGCGCTGTTGCTGCTGGCCCTGCGTGCGTTCGTGAATAACCGTGCGCTGTACAAGGCCCCGGAAGGCAACACCCCGCCACCGTGGTGGATTCGTGGTTTGTTGATCGTCACCTGCACCGGCGTGTCCTTCGCCCACGGCTCCAACGACGGGCAGAAAGGCATGGGCCTGATCATGCTGATTCTGGTCGGCACCTTGCCGATGGCCTATGCGCTTAACCGCACCATGCCCGCCGATCAGGCGTTGCAGTTCGCCGCGGTGGCCGAGGTCACCCAGCAGGCGCTGATAAAAAACACCCCGCTGCCGGCCCCGGCCGATCCGCGTCCGGTGCTCTCCGATTACGTGCGCAGCAAGCAAGCGACGCCGCAACTGATCCCCGCCCTCGCCGCTCTGACCGGGCACATTGGTGAACAGGTCAAAGGCTATGGCTCGCTGTCGAAAGTCCCGGCCGAAGCCATGGGCAACGTGCGCAACGACATGTACCTGGCCAGCGAAAGTATTCGCCTGATGGACAAGAACAAGGTCGGCAACTTCGACGCCGACACCACTGACAAACTGCAACTGTTCAAGCAGCAGATCGACAACGCTACGCGGTTCATTCCGTTGTGGGTGAAGATCGCCGTGGCCATCGCTTTGGGACTGGGGACCATGGTCGGCTGGAAACGGATTGTGGTGACGGTCGGCGAGAAAATCGGCAAGACCCACCTGACCTACGCCCAGGGCGCCTCGGCGGAAACCGTGGCGATGCTGACCATCGGCGCAGCGGACATGTTCGGTTTGCCGGTGTCGACCACCCATGTGCTGTCATCGGGCGTGGCCGGGACCATGGTCGCCAATGGCGGTGGTTTGCAGATGAAGACCATCCGCAATCTGCTGATGGCGTGGGTGCTGACGCTGCCGGCGGCGATTCTGCTGTCGGGTAGCCTGTATTGGCTGTTTACCCGGTTCTTCTGAACAACACGGGTTCCCTTGTAGGCCTTCGCCTGCTCGCGATAGCGGTACATCTGTCACCTCTGCATCGACTGACAGGACGCCATCGCGAGCAGGCTCGCTACAGTTGATCTGCGGCGTGAGTCAGAGCGTCGAACGAATCACCTCGCCCAACCAATCCATGAACACCCGCACCCGCAACGGCAAATGTCGTTGTCGCGCATACAGAATCGAAATCCCCATCGCCGGCGCAGTGAACTGCGGCAGCACAATCACCAGTTCACCCGTGTCCAGGTGCGGCTGCATGCCGGTGCGCGGCACCTGAATCAAGCCGAAGCCGCCCAGGCAAGCCGACTCGTAGGCATCGGTGCTGTTGACCGTGACACTGCCAGCCATCGGCAGGCGCCGTACCTGCCCGTCCTGTTCATACACAAACCCTTCCGAGCGCGAACCGAGCACGCCCACGTAATGCACCAGTCGATGCTGCGCCAGATCCTCCAGCGTCTGCGGCACGCCGTAACGTTCGAGGTACGCTGGGCTCGCGCAGTTGATCATCGGGAAGTCACCGAGGTGCCGCGCCACCACTGACTGATCCGGCTGCGCGCCGATGCGCACCACGCAATCGAAACCTTCGCTGAGCAGATCAACGCGGCGGTCGGTGCTGCTGATTTCCAGCTCCAGATTCGGGTGACGCGCCATGAACTCAGGCAGCCGCGGCATGATCAGGCGGCGCGAGAGAATGTTCGGCATGTCGACGCGAATCCGACCGCTCAGCGAGGCCGGATCCTGACGAAACAAGCCCTCGATCTCATCCATGTGCGACAGCAGATCCTTGCTGCGCTCGTACAGCACCAGACCATCCTGCGTCGCCTGCACCTTGCGCGTGGTGCGTTGCAGCAGGCGTGTACCGAGCAGGGCTTCCAGCGCCTGCACATGCTCGGACACCGTCGAGCGCGGCAGCCCCAGGCTTTCGCCGGCGAGGGTGAAACTCGACAGTTCGCTGACCCGGACGAAGGTGCGCAGCAGTTCCAGTTTGTTCATGAGGACACCCGCTAATTGTTCGGTAGATCCGACCAGTGATTCCGGTTTCAGTCTGTTTATCACCTCATGGCGGATAAATAAACTTTGCTCAACACCACTCACCGCAATCGAGGATTTCACATGAATCGCAAAATCGCATTGATCACCGGTGCCAGTCGTGGCCTGGGCAAAAACGCCGCACTGCACCTCGCCGCCCAGGGCATCGACATCATTGGCACTTACCACAGCCGCGCCGATGAAGCCCAGGCGCTGGTGACTGAACTGGAACACCGCGGCGCCAAAGCCGTGATGCTGCAACTGGACGTCGGCCGCAGCGACAGCTTCGCCGATTTCGGCGTACGGATTGAGCAGGCGTTGCAAGAGACCTTCGGACGTTCGCGCTTCGATTTCCTGATCAACAACGCCGGGATCGGTGTGCACGCCCTGTTCGCCGAGACCACGCCAGAGCAGTTCGACCTGCTGATGAACATCCAGCTCAAAGGGCCGTTCTTCCTGACCCAGCAATTGCTGCCGCTGATCAACGACGGCGGGCGCATCATCAACATTTCCAGCGGCCTGACCCGCTTCAGCCTGCCGGGCTACGGCGCCTACGCGGCAATGAAAGGGGCAATGGAAGTGCTGACCCGCTATCAGGCCAAGGAACTCGGTGCACGGCAGATCGGCGTGAACATTCTGGCGCCGGGGGCAATCGAGACTGACTTCGGTGGCGGTGCGGTGCGCGACAACTCAGCCATCAATGCGATGGTCGCCAGCAACACCGCACTGGGCCGTGCCGGGCAGCCGGACGACATTGGTGGCGCGCTGGCGTTGCTGCTGTCGCCGGGTGGCCAGTGGATCAATGGCCAGCGGGTTGAAGCGTCGGGCGGGATGTTCCTCTGACACTGAAATCCGCGAACACACATTGTGGCGAGGGAGCAAGCGCTCCTCGCCACAGGTTGTAGTGCGGATTTAAACCGCACGCGACATCAAGAAGCGCTCCCGCACCACGTCATAGCCCCAGTGATACACGTAGGTGTACGGCAGGAAGAACAGCAGTACGCCGATGTCCAGCAGGAACGCCTGCCACAGGCTGACCGACAGCCACCAGGCAATCAGCGGCACGCCCATCACGATCAAGCCCCCTTCGAACAGCAGTGCATGGATCACGCGCACCCAAGCGGTGTGGGCGACGTTCAGGCGCGCAAGCATGCGGTCGAAGAAGCGGTTGAACACCACGTTCCACGCCAGTGCCAACAACGCGATCAGCACGGTCACCGCGCCCATGTCGAGCAGCGGTTTATCCATGATCCACGCCAGCAACGGGGTACAGATCAGGATCGCCAGCAGTTCGAAACCGATGGCCTGGCAAATTCGTTCAACGATGGATTTGTTGGCAGTCATGGCCTGACTCCTCTGTGAAGATGGTTGCCATGATCCACCTGGATACCGATACTTCATAACCAATAACCATCTACCAAGGCGATAGTTGATGATTTCGCAGGAAGTGCTGCTGGCGTTCGTCCAGGCGGCGACCCAAGGTTCGTTCTCGGCGGCGGCGCGCAAACTGGGGCGCAGTCAGTCGACCATCAGCGCGGCAGTGGCCAGCCTGGAGATCGACCTCGATCTGCAACTGTTCGATCGCACCAGCCGCAAACCGAGCCTGACCCCGGCCGGCCATGTGATGCTGCAACGGGCCGAAGCGATTCTGGCGGCCAGCAGTCGCATGGAGATGACGGCGCGGCAACTGGCCGAAGGCGTCGAGCCGAAGCTGACCGTGGCGCTTTCCGATACCTACCAATCGGCGCGCTTCGAAGCGGCACTGGTCGAGTTCGAGCAGCGTTATCCCGATCTGGAGCTGGAATGCCTGATCGCCGAGTGCGACGACCTAATCGAACTGGTCCAGCGTGGTCGCGCACATCTGGCGTTTGCCGAAATGCAGGACAGCTATCCGCCGGACCTGGTGACCTCGACGGTGGCCGAGCGCACCGACATTGCCCTGTTCGTGAAGGACGACCACAACCTGACCGGCGTCGAAAATATCGATCAGGCGGTTCTGCAGCAGCATCGCGAGTTGCGGCTGGCGACCATCGTCAACCCCTACGACAGCCGGGCGAAGGGTCGGGTGTGGTCCGCACCGAGTTACCTGATGTTGATGGAAATGGCCGAGATGGGCTTTGGCTGGGCGGCGCTGCCGCGCTGGCTGGTGGGGCGCTTCGGTAATGGCTCGCTGGTGGAACTGACCGTGCGCGGCTGGCCACGACCGGTGTACGTCGATGCGTTGTGGTCGCGGATTTATCCGCCAGGGCCGGCGGGGAGCTGGTTGTTGAGCAAGATGCTGGAATAGGTGGCGCGCCCATTCGCGAGCAGGCCTGATTTATTGAGACTGGCCTTACTGACCTCTTCGCGAGCAAGCTCGCTCCCACATTTGGAATGCGATCACCTGTGGGAGCGAGCTTGCTCGCGAAGAGGTCAGTAAGGCCACTGAAGGTCTCGGGTCAATCCAGTTCGCTCAGCCGCCCCTCGATAAACCGCCGCTCCGGCTCCTGCCGCGTCAGCTCCAGCGCTCGCCGATACGCCAGCCGCGCCTGCTCCACCCGCCCCAACTGCCGACAGAACTCCGCCCGCGCCGAATGCGCCAGGTGGTAATCCTGCAATTCGCCGCGATCCAGGATCCCCTCGATCAGCGTCAACCCGGCCAACGCCCCATCCCGTTTGGCCACCGCCACCGCGCGGTTCAGTTCGATCACCGGCGATGGCATCGCTCGGAGCAATACGTCATACAGCCCGACGATCTGCTGCCAATCCGTTTGCGCCGCTGAAGGCGCCTCGGCATGCACCGCAGCAATCGCCGCTTGCAGGCAATACGGACCGAATCGCCGTGTGGTCAGCGCCCGCTCCACCAGTGCGCAACCTTCGACAATCAACGCGGCATCCCAGCGCGAGCGGTCCTGGTCATCCAGCAGTACCAACTCGCCGTCCGGCGAGGTGCGCGCCGGCCGCCGCGACTCGTGCAGCAGCATCAACGCCAACAGCCCCATCACCTCCGGTTCCGGCAGCAGCTCCATCAGCAAACGCCCGAGCCTGATCGCCTCGCGGGTCAGGTCTTCACGGATCAGTTCAGCCCCCATCGACGCCGAATAGCCTTCGTTAAACACCAGATAGATCACCCGCAACACGCTGTCGAGGCGTTCGGGCAGTTCGCTCAGGCTGGGGACTTGATAGGGGATTTTCGCGTCACGGATCTTGGCTTTGGCCCGCACGATGCGCTGGGCGATGGCCGCCGGCGCCGAGAGAAAGGCGCGGGCAATTTCTTCAGTGGTGAGGTCGCAGACTTCGCGCAAGGTCAGCGGCACTTGCGCATCCGCCGCCAGCGCCGGGTGACAGCAGGTGAAGATCAACCGCAGGCGATCGTCTTCCACATCTTCGCCACTCCAGTCGGCCTGTTCCAGTTCTTCAAGTTGCGCCAGCAGCAATGGCTGCGAGGCTTTGAAACGCGCACGTCGGCGCAGCACGTCGATGGCCTTGAAGCGCCCGGTGGACACCAGCCAGGTGCGCGGATTGTCCGGCACACCGTCGCGCTGCCAGCGCTCGACCGCGACGAAGAACGCCTCGTGCAAGGCTTCTTCGGCGAGGTCGAAATCGCCGAGCAGGCGAATCAGCGTCGCGAGGATCCGCCGCGAATCCTCGCGATAGACCTGCTCGACCCGCGCCCGGACGTCAGACATTCAGCTGCCGCACCGGGCGCACTTCGACGCTGCCGACCCGGGCCGCCGGAATGTTGCCGGCGACCTGAATCGCTTCGTTGAGGTCCTTGGCATCGATCAGGTAGAAAC